>NZ_JAUMXC010000012.1 GCF_030529325.1 Porphyromonas sp.
TTGGGTATGCTTTTATGGACTTAAACAAGTTTATGACCACATACCAAGAAGAACTCACAGATCGAATAGAACTTGAAAAAGCAGAGCAATAAAGACAATATAACCGATTGTTTGTAATCAATTTCAGCAATCATATTTGTACCATGTAATTGCAATTCTCTGTAAATCAGTATGGATTTGTTTTGAAGAAGTGAAGTAAGACAATGTTATATATAGAAATATGGCTTACAAACTAAAACCTGGTCCAAAGCCAATAGCAAAGTCTACTGGTGAAGTTGATAAAAGAAGAAGAGACAACAAGGATACTCCAAGGAATAATCCTGCATTGAAACCTTCAAAGTCTTCTTCTAATAAGTAAATTAAGATGATGTAATAACCACACCCCACAATAAGTCCTGACACCTATTGTGGGGTATTTTATTATCTGATGACATCTTCAAAAAAGCCTACTTTATCTGAGCTACAACGTCTTAACACCACTCCAAAAAGTCTTACCAGAAAGTCGAAAAAATAAGACAAAACAGATAAAAACATATCCCCTTCTACTTTTCCCTATGGCTTCGGTCAAGATAAAGAAATTATTTTGTAGGCTAAAAATATCCTCAAAATAAAAATTATAAAAAAAATGCAGTTCAGTCATGAATGAAAACATTTTTAACTACTTAGTCGAATACGCAAATACTCCAAACCCTCGATATGCAATTTTCCTGAATGGAGAATGGGGAGTAGGAAAAACTTACTTTATAAAGCAATGGATTGAAACATCTTATTCAAGACATAGATCAGAAGATGAAAATACAATAAATTTGTGTCCAATTTATATATCACTTTACGGGCTAAGCAAAATTGATGAGATAGGAAAAGCTATCGATAGAGAGCTAAATCCATTCCTCTACTCTAAGGCAGCAAAACTACTAAAAGGGGGAGCCAAGATCTTGGGAAAACTCATCTTAAAAACGGACATAGACCTTAACTCAGATGGTAATAATGATGCTACTCTGACGGCCTCTCTTGACTCTCTATCGATATTCAAGAGCGAGAATGATGAGGTAATTAAGGGTGTTCGTTTGATTGTATTTGACGACATTGAGAGATGCCAAATCTCTATGGAAGAAACACTTGGCTTTGTAAACTATTTCGTTGAACACTACAGATGTCATGTCATAATTCTTGGAGATTACAATCAGCTTAAAAAGAAAGCACAATCTACATTTGATGATTTTAAAGAAAAGACTATCGGTAGAGAGTTTAAGCTTGAACCAAATATAGATGGAGCATTAGACTTTTTCTTAGAAGAAGTTCCTAAATGTGATTATTTAATTAAGAAAAGAGAGCAGATTAGAGCTTGCTTTAAATCTACAGGTAGTAAGAATCTAAGGATCCTCCGCCGGTGTTTAAATGACTTTAAAAGACAGATTTCAAGTATTAAAGTAGAAGTTACAAATCCCTACTTGGAGAATTTCCTATTTACCTATATTGCTGTTTGCATTGATCTCAATAACAAGAAATATCGTAACATTCTTATGGATTGGGAACGAGCAATGAGTGAAGCTCTGCCACGAAGGATCAGGGATAAAAATGATGAGATGTTATCTATCATCAATGAAATTGAAGGTAAGTATAAGGAAATAGACAAAGGGTGCATATACTCTACATTCTACCCTGAATTTGTTTCAAATATTACTGAAAGTCTGCTTACAGGAAAAAGCATCCAGGAATATATCAAGAACATATTGCAAGGTAAGAAAGAAGAAAAACAAAGGAGCTGGCAAGAGATATTAAATTTTCGAGAGTTATCTAATGAAGACTTTAACAACGTCTATGAAGAACTAACTAAAGATCTATTAAGCAACCAAATCTTCACTCCTTACGAGATTGGACGAACAATTGGGTATATAAGTTTCTTTCATCTCAAACAAATCAAGGAAATAACTAAAGAGAAAATAATCGAAATTAAAAAGTTTATCAATGAATATGTCTCGAAACAAGTCAATTTAGATACACTTTATAAAATAAGAACAAACTTTTTTCAAGGATACAGATATATTTTAGCCTATGAAGAAGAAGAATTGAATATGAGTTTGTTAAAAACTTTCAATGAAGCTTTTGAGAAGAAGATAAACAGTCTACCAGACTTAGCGCAGTCTATCTTACGAAGCTTGTCAGACAAAAACATTGATGAACTCCTATCAATTGATGGGAAAGTTTATCCAGACCATAGTTCAACATATCAACTAAAGCCAATATTTGAAAAGGAAGATGCAGAGCAAATCTTTATATCCCTTAAAAGAATGAGTAATCAAGGTCGAAATAAGTTCACTGGCTTTTTAAACAGACACTATGACTTTACAGGAACTATGCCCTATTACAGCAAGGATGAAGCGACACTATCTGCATTAAAGGCAAGGATAGATGATGAAATAAAATTAACCCAAAGCATAGAAAGATACTCATTCCAAGAATTATCAAAAACTTTGCATAAGGTTATAAATAGGTGTAAACAATCTTCTAATTGAGCCTTTTCATCCTCAAAAGGAAAGGATACAATATTTTATATTTCAAGATAGAATATATCTCTAAAAAAGAATTAATACTTATCAAAATAGCAACTAACTGAATAAAAGTCCTGTAACAAAGACTACATAGATCGCCAGTCGGTTCGATTTCTGTCTGTTTTTATGATTATTCCATTTCGTATCTTTGTACAATCAAATACAAGGCAGAACACGTACTATAACAATCTGATAACAAGAAGATAAACGAATCAAAAAGATGATAGAGTTACAAACAAAACGTCTGATTTTGAGGCCGTGGCAGGAAAGCGATGCCGAAGCACTTTACAAGTATGCACAAAATCCTAATATTGGACCAATAGCTGGTTGGCCACCGCATGCGAGTTTAGAGAACAGTCGTGAAATAATAAAGACTGTTCTTTCGGCTTCTGAAAGAGTTATGCTGTTGTATTAAAAGAGACCGGTGAAGCTGTAGGCAGTATTGGAATAATGAATGCAAGAAGCGAAATTCACAGTGCAAAGATGTCAGATGGTGAGTGTGAAATAGGCTTCTGGATTGGCGAGCCTTTTTGGGGTCAGGGCTTGATCCCTGAAGCTATAAATGAAGTACTTCGGTATGCTTTTGAAAATTTGGGGAGGACTACAGTTTGGTGCGGATATTTTGACGGTAATGAAAAGTCTAAGAAAGTGCAAGAAAAATGCGGATTCATGTACAGCCATACAGAGCATGATAAACCGATTCCACTGATGAACGAATTTCGGACAGAGCACTTTACCAAACTCACATCAGATGATTGGAAAAAGGTTAAAGACAGATAAGCAAGTTTGGCTATACCTTTGTAGACTTGTTAAACAAGTTTATGGGGACATACCATAAAGATCCATGGGTATACATAGGACTAAAAGGATAAGCTGAGAAAAATATTTCATCATTTTTAAATATAGTCTCACTTTTTCATACCTTTGCGAATCTAACGAAAGATAAATCTACGGCTTAAGATTCACAATCTCATAATAGGTATTGAAAATAAGATAGTCGTTGAACCGATCTGTAAAACAAAGTAACTACCTAAGTATATACTTAAATATCACACAATGGGCAAAACAGTAACAACATATTTGGTTGATGGAGATCCTAAAGGAACTCAATATGCATTTATCAGCAATAAAATCTGTCAAATGTATGTCATACCACGATTTGATATTAAATACTTAGACAAACAAGATAAATTACGTAAACCGGCATTCTATATACTCATTGGTGAGAATGAAGAAACCAAACCACAGGCCTACATAGGAGAGACAGAAAACTTTCGAGAAAGGGTAAAGGATCACGAAGACAGAAAAACATTTTGGCAAAAGGCCTTGATATTTGTGTCGAAAGACGCAGATATGACGAAAGCCGATGTCCAGTATTTGGAACATAAAGCAATCGCAGAAGCACGTCTATCAAATACTTTTATCCTAAATGAAAATAAACAAATTCCGAAAGCTCCAAACCTTCCCGAATACCAGAGGGACGCCATGGACGAGTTTTTCGATGATGTCAAATTTCTTGCCTCTTTTATAGGATGTAACATATTTGAAACGATCAAACCAAAGGAAGAGCATATTTTCTACACAAAAGGAAAAGACTGCGACGCTAAGGGCTTTTACAACTCATCCGGATTTGTGGTGCTAAAAGGCAGTCAAATTACAGCCCATACGACTAAATCCTTTTCTTGGTCAGAAAAGAGAGCACGAACTATAAATAAGTTCTGCTCCTGCATTAATGAAAAAGTCATTGTCCACACGGACATCACATTCACAAGCCCAAGTACAGCAGCTGCTTTCTGTCTCGGGAGAAGTTCAAATGGTTGGACAGAATGGAAGGATGAAAACTATCAAACTTTAGATACCATATATCGCAAGCAATTGGAGTAGCTTTTATAAAACGGGACACTTACCACATTGATAGTAAGTGTACTCTATTCTTTAGAAGCGTATCATCAAGATTAAAAATCACTTTTATCGGCTCTGATTTTGAGCAATAAAAATTCATAATGAGCACGGAGCGTTGTGTCTCTCTCATCCTCGAGAAGCTCTTCCAATGCTTGATAAAAATGCCCGAGTGCTCTCCGCAGATAAGGACTCTTATCGCTCTCGGATATCCATGTGGTGACGAATAGTAGTTGGAGATTCATCTGATATGGAGTCAGTGATAGTCCTGAGGCAAAGTCCTTGAAAAGGGAGCTGGACACTCGCTGTAAAGGGATGGAAGCGGAGTATTGATTGTGCCACTTTTCAAAAAGATGTCGAAAAACACCCTTAAGGCTTTCTTCCTGAATCAGCCACAATCCCGAGCCGGAACGCGCACGTAGATAGGGGGAATCCAAAACAACCTCTCCGGATAGAAGATATTTGTCGAGGATATGAAATGCCTCCTCTTGTTCGTGCGGAGTGTATGCATCTACGTTGTCAACCAACTCTTTCAGACAGCCGGTGTATAACCTACAGGCTCTGGGATAAAGATCGGAGGCCTTACGGGTGATATCTCTATCTCTTTTCTCTCCGGTGATTGTCTCTATCTCAGCCACCACGACAGATAGGTTCCTCAATCTTTCGGCATATACTTGCACCGAAAGGGGAGTAATTTTCCCATTTTGCTTACCGTATTTTGTCAATCCCCTCTCTCTATCTTGATAGCAATCCTTCGCTCTGGAATGAGGGCGATATGCCCACGCCAAATCTTCCGGAGAATAGACGCCAAGGATCGTTCCGACTTTCTGCTTTAGTTCTTCTTCGAGCAGTGCGACAGCATGCCGACGACTGTCATTGTCCTTGACAATATCTTTATCCACAAGGGCATGGGTGAGGAGATAGTCTGCGAGCTTGTCACGCATGAAACCGTGACCTATATTGAGACGGCAGGAAAGGATCTCTCCGGTACGAGGATGCCATGTAAGAGTCTCCTCTATACCCGGACGAACGAGGTCATATGCCACAACAGCTCGTTGAGACGCAAGAGATGTATTCTTGTCGGCTCTGCGAATACGAAGAGGGCTTGCAAGTCCGGCTTGACGAAACTTATCGTTCCAAAACTCAATACTCCTGCGTACAGCAGGAACATAATATTCGGGGAAAAGACTGTCGATGTAGAATGTAATCGGCATCTTGGATCGGGATGATAAGTCCCAACGCACAAGTATGGAGTCCTTGACAGCGGTATAATCGTCTTGGGTGTAGTCCGTAAAATGGATGACATGTGGAACTTTTCGGTAAGTTGCAAGACGGATGGGCATATCTCGCTCGGGTAATAATCTAAAGATGCACTCTACCTCCAATGGCATTGTACCCTTGGGCAAGACCATGATATAACTGATCTGTTTGTCTTTATCTATGGCGTATTCGTGTTGTCGTCTTACCTTAAAACTTACACCATCAGGGAGAGAAGCTGTTCCTATAAGTCGAGATCCTTTGGGATCCATCTGTCGGATATTGGCGTATTTGTACGAAAACCATTCGTCCCCAGTCATGATGTCCGTTGTTACGTCTATGAGATATCCATGTTCGGGAGAATAGGCCTCTATATTATAGCATTTATGGGGGGACTGAATATTGGACAGCGAAAAGGCATTGATCAACTTTGGATTTTTATTGCTCAAAACCCGTTCACTATATATCTCCTTCAAAAAACAGATAGAGGTATCATCCTTTTTGACAAGTCTCACTACTCCAAGACCACCCGCAGGGCGTGCAATCATATCAAAACCACTATTGATCTGTGCCCGGATCTCGACTTCTCGCCCTATCATTCGGTCAGGAATGGAGAGATAGATCGACTGACCTTTCTGAAAGACCGAGAAAATCCCCTTGCTGACCAACTCGAAGTCGTCGTCAGGAGGCAATAGGCCATCTCCTCGGTCTGAGGCTACGGCTATAGGGCTACACCAAAATTGCACTAATATGATACAAAGCAAAAGTCTATATCTCATCCTCATCTGCATTTTTATCTGATCTCTATTTCGATGTTACTTATTATTTCGTCAATATGTTTTTGCTCATCGGCAGTGGCTGTAAGCCGATCTTTCCTACCCTTGTCACAGATACGATTCAACTCTTTCCAGACTTCGACCCTGACAATCGCATTTTTAGTCTTGTCCAAAATGTCGATAAGAGAAGAAACATAACTGAGTTGCATGATACCTTTGATCCGGTTATGGAGTCCTTGATCGGATCGGGAACCCCATTCGGAGAAAAGTTCGGTATGAAGGAAGGTTAAGTATTCCGCAACGGTATAGGAAAACTCATATCCCGAATATTGCAGGCTTCCTATATCTTCAACCCGATGTGTAATATGTGGTATAATCTTGTCGTACAGTAGCTCAGCTTCTTTGACAACATCCAAGTCAAGTTTGTCAAAACGAGTTTGATCGAAAAGCCACATTGGAGGCTGGAGGATATACCGGGTGAGGAACGTTGTGGCCTCTCTCATCTTTTCGAATGAAATAGGAGCAAGCTCCAAAGTCTCCCCATAAATATCTGTACGCTCGCATCCGCCGACATACTTGACCACATGCTCGCCCCACTGATTCAAGGATTGGATCATGGCTCTGATACGGCGTTGCATGACTCTGAGAGAGTAGAGATCATAGGGCTGCCAAAGCTCGGGGATTGAGGAGAGATATTTCAGATTTTCAATACCCTGTCTATTGGTCTCAATGATATCTTTGCCGAGATCCTCCGACTGAGAGCGACAGTCTTTTCCTGCCATGAAAACACGGTCAGGGGTATTTTTCTGATTAGCCAACCATTCTTGACGTGCCAATGCTCGATCAGAAGCATTTTTCCCCGAAAATATCCTATACCCGTACTCTATAATATGACGGTCATACTCACCGATACGACTTATCCTATTCTTGAGAGATACACTGTCGCCCGGTCTGAGAGCATAATTGCACCTGACATAATCCATCACAGAAGATGTGATGCCATGCTCGGTGAGGTAATTGTTATCCCTCAACTGATCGACAGAAGCCATATTGCTACCGAAGAAGTTGTGTTCCAGCCCGAGGGTATGCCCTATCTCGTGCGTGACAACCATCTTGATCATTTCTCCCATGATACTGTCGGGTAACACTATAGATCTCGCCTGTGGGTCACTCGCACCACACTGAACAAAGTACCAATCTCTCAGCATATCCAACACACTGCTGAATATACCGACATGACTTCCCATGATCTCACCGGCCCTCGGCTCATTGGGATGTGGGCCATAAGCATTTTTCTGAGGAGAGACTTTCCACGATATATAAGGATGCCTGCTATCTGCTATATCAAAAAGGGTATCACTCGTGATGGGACGAGCATGGATAGCCTCTTTGAAACCGGCACGCTCGAAAGCCGATCGCCATGCCTCTACTGCCTCAACTACATAAGGCAGCCACTTTGATGGCAGATTGCTGTCGATATGAAAAACAATGGGAGAAGAAGGTACGATGAGCTCTCCACGATCGTAGCGACTACGATCCTTTTCTGCCGGTTGGAGTCTCCAACGTTTGATAAAATAACTCTTGGTAGATATATATGGGTCTGCCTCAAAATCTTCCTTAGATATATAAAAGTAAGAAGGGGTTGACTGTTTGATCACATCCAGGGACTCCTCAGGTAAAACAGTAATACAAGTACCTACAGTCCAAGTTTTAATATAAGGAAGCTCTTCCTTCTCTTGCTTAAACATGGAGGAGGACATATAACTCTGTCTGCTCGTGATGATGAGAGATCCCTCATCCCCTTTTATGTCTTCGATCTTGATGTTCTGAAGGGCACCCAATCCTAACTCCAAAGAGAGGGATTTGAGGTTAAGGTAAGGGGTCTTTCGGAAAAGTACTGTAACCTCTATCAGTGTTTTTCCCTCTTCTCTTGCAACAATATCCTGTGTCAAGAGCAATGCTTCATTCCCCCTCTGTGCAGCAATACGATTCAGGTCTGACGACTTGTCGGACACTATCCTATCGTACAGAGGAGCATACACGCAGATTTGATCTCCTACCCTCTTCAATCTGATGACAATAGGTCCGAAAAAGTCTCCGGAATAGCCTGTTTTTTTGTCTACACTCCTATACCTTACAGCAGAAGCTCGAAGAAGGGTATGTGTTATCATCAGATCTTTTCCCAAAAGACCATCGGGGATTTCACAGTATATCCTCTCACCGACCCGGTGTGCAGTGAGGAGGCCCTGAGTGGTCAAGACCTTACCTTCCTTATTCAGATATTCTGTCACACTCGGCTGTGCGAAGAGGGATATCGTATTCCCGAAGTACAGGCAGAAAACAACTATGATGAAAGATAGTCCGCCCCTATTCAGGAACTTTATACTTTCAAAAATCTTTGAAAACATCAAAAACATGAACTACATACTTGAGATAAAACAAGATAAGAGCATAATCTCTCTTGCTGTCTCAAAAGTCTATATTGATTGAGAATAGATTGTAAATGCTTCACAAAGACACCAACAGAAAATAACTCCTATCCCTCGGGGATCTTGATGTCTGTGCCCTCTCTGCAAAATTAGTGAACCTGCATAATAAAGTTCCTTACCTTGACTTATCGATATGCCTACCTTGTCAAGTCAAGGTAGTGAACTTTTTGACCTTATACATAGCCTCAGGACTTTGCAGAAAATAAGTAGGATGTATGTCGGCCAATATACTGCCGACATACACTCTATGATTTGTTGTTTGTTTACGAGATGTGATTCCTTATCACTCTTAAATCAGGAATCAAAGGCGGAACGAATAGACGAAGTCCTTGACATTCTTCAAGCCGGAATACTTGTAGATGATCTTTTCCTTCGTTTCTTTATTCGTTGCGACATCACCGGCTCTGTTCAGTTTCACCTCAACGACCGTACTGTTGCCCTCGCTGTCAGTAACGACACCACCCAACCACGATGGATATTCGTAGAGGATAAGGTCATCATCGTCTGACATATCTTCGGTGGCATAGCCAACGTCCAAACGATCCGAGCGGAACTTAAGGTGGGTAAACTCAACGTTCTTGTCACCGGGATGCTCGTATATCACAAACTCTGTGGGTTCACTACGGTTCAGGTCTACTCGATAGATTTTGTTGCCCGATGCATAAAAGAACATACGATCGTAAGAAGCCGATGTCGCCACAGGGACATCTTTATCTGCGATACTACTTTCCGGAGCAAACTCCCAGTAGCCGGAGCAATAGGCCTTTCGACGTGCAGCTCCCATTATGGCCTTGGGGCAGATCTCGTAGACATAGAATCTGTTTGACTTTGCTTCTGTACGAGCAATGGACAATATCTCCGGATAGTCTTTATCGGATATCGGTCCCATGTAGATCATCTTTTTGTCCGAACCTATATTGTCGGGATTGAAAAGATTATCAGCTGATGAAGACTCACCGACATTCTGGAGCTTAGGCCCGTTTGCGATATTATGGTAAGGATTGTAGAGAACATAGTTTTGGTCATAGGCAATCCTCTTGTGGGTATTCCACATCAAAGGCATATTGTCGTTGACGTAGGTCAAGAATCGCTTGTTGAGGTCATCAAAAACGATCTTAACCCCTCTATAATATGAGAGTGTTGCCATAGATGCAGAGTATGCATCTCCCGTCTCCGTTTGTACCGGATAGAAAATTGAACATCCATCATCAAAGGCAAACCAAAACATGCCATTGTCGATAATACACTCCCCATATCGCTCTCCGGCAGCAAACTGAGGATTGAAATTCATATCACCCTTGATCTTTTTGTCAAGGAGCATACGATCATATGTGTACAACTGACGACCAAGATTGCCCCCATCAAGGATGAGGATATCTCTCTCCGTGAATAGTTGCAACATAGGGATCTTAGGAGCATTTTGATCTCTTGCATCTCCGGTAGAGTGCTGGATATTTACAGCCATAAATCGAGGTTTACCGCTGATCTTGCCATATCGTCCATAGACATCCGGAGTGACGACCGCAACGCCCTCTCTCCCATCAACAGCACCCAAGACTGTATTGTCTCCTACTTCCTGCATCACAAACCAACAAGGATCAAATGCATGCTGGAGTATTATGCTGATCTCTCCATAAGAAACAATATCAAGGTTTGTATCTGTTACTTCGACTCGCAAGTGGAATTTGTGAGGATCATCGGGGTAGACTGCGATGGTGACGGTAGAGTCATTGCCGCATGGAATCCACTTTCTCGGATCTTTCTTCTGTATATACCACTGATAGCGGAGATTGTCTTTCCCCTTCGTGAGGAGTTGAGTGTAAGATACCGGAATCGTGACAAGAGTCGAGTCTGCAAGAGGGATCTTGACATGCATACGCTTATCCATCTTGATGATGACATCATTGATCTCCTCGTATTCATAATTTCCCAAATCATCGTAGCAGGACATGAGTCCTAAGATAATGGTTAAGAGAGAAATAAATATCTTTTTCATGTCTTACAGTTTATTAGTGAGTTGGGAAATATATCTCAGAAGCATCCTTTTCGTCATCCAAAAGAGGAGGATTATTCTTACGATACTCCTGATAGAGTTTACCTACTTTAATGACCTCTTCCGTCGTCTGAGGTATCTGATCATAGGTCTTTCCGAGATTGTCCATCATGAAGATATACTTATTGGTGCTGTATAGTCCCCATAAGTCTTGGTTCCATGACCAACGAATACCGTGCTGATTGATATTGGTACGCACTTCGATGTCCGGAGTGGTATGCTCTTTGCGTCCTGCCTCAAACTCATGCTGTGCATTCTCCATATCAAACGCCAAACGACCGACATGCGAAGCTCGGACATTCTTTGGTCGTTTCACTTTGAAAGCTGCCTTGATAACACTTTTCTCCACGGGAAATGTGTATGGATTTGAGAACGTTATCTCCGGCACAATGCCCTCTCCGTAAAGTGGATGTGCCACACAGAGCATCGCATATGTTTTCGTATCAGAAAGAGGCAACCCGATGAGACGGATTTCTGCCTCAAAATCTTTCTCTGCCACCTTATTTACATAGTCTGTATCATCAAAGATGCAGGAGATATTTGAAGTAAACTCCAAGCGTGGCGCTCCATTGTACAACGCAATATCATTTTGCTTACAAGATACCACCGCAAGGCACACTGTCAGTACAAGTAATAATTTTCGTATCATAGTGATTGTTTATTTACCAAATGTAATTTCATCGCCAGGTAGCGGAAGTTGGTATTTCGCTCTGACATCGATAGCAGAAGGAAGACCAAAAAATGCTCCATAGTTTTGTCTCTTGTAGAAATAAAAGAGTTGTCCTTCTCCATAAAACTCTTTCTGATACTCTTTCATCAACTCATTGACAAGAATAGTTTTGGTATTGTCATATCCTGCACGAGTATCAAGGTTATGAAAATCTGAGTTTCCTTCGATAGCATCCGAAAGAGCAATACCTCTGGCAAAGCGGACAGTATTTATGTACTCCGCAGCCAGTTTGGGATTGGTCTCGCACTCAGCTTTGATGTAATACATCTCGGGAAGGCGGATCAATGGAATTGCTCCTCTTCCGGCATAGTCATCACGATAACCACTTTGGTCATACTTCTGGAGTACCATCTTGTCGACAGAGTCGAACTTCACAGATCTGAATGCATAAGTACCACAACGGAAATCGCTGACACCGGCTCCTTTCTTTTCAAACAATTGCTCATGCTTGGCACCCGATAGAGCCAATACCGAAGAAGGCGAGATATTAGTGAAGTCAGGATCGATGACCTTGTTCAGTTCATAGACATAGAGACCAAAGATGATTTCGTCGAATAGTATTCTATTCTCATTATTGTTCTCATAAAGGAGGAACTGGGAGCTCTCGATGACCTCATCCGCATACTTCAGAGCCTTGGCTTTACTCTCGGGATCACCCTTATACAGATACACCCTGGCAAGAGTTGCCTTGACAGCCCATTTGTTCATACGGTACTGTCTCATGATGGTGAACTGATCGGACTTGGGATCGTTCTTGAACAGATTGCTATCATGATCTTCCAACAACGCCTCAGCTTCGTGAAGATCTTTCAAACATAGTTCGACTACCTCAGAAGCGGGAAGTACGGGCGTAGCAATATTGTCAAGCTGCGTTCTGTACGGAATTGCCTTGGCCTGAGGATCAACAGCATAGACCGGACCGAACATCCTCAACAAATCAAAATGTAGGAACGCACGAAGTCCCAATGCTTCACCCTTCATCGTCTCATAATAGTGAGGCGTAACGATAGCTGATCGGTTAGTTTCCATGAACTTCAACATATTGTTGAGGTTCGCGATGATGTTGTACGTATCTAAGAAAAACGTATTCTTCGTGGACTTAAAAGTCCCTTCATAGTTGTATAAGTGCTCCAGATTGGGGACATTAGGGATGAGGTCATATCGCCCTGCAAGCATATCCATGTAGTGATAAGTCAACTCTCGGCCATACAACTCCTGTGCTCCCATCTTGATATAAAGTCCTGTGAGGGCATCCTTGAAGCCAAACTCATTTTTGTATAATTCGTCTTCCGGAATAGAAGTCTTAGGCATTACATCAAGCCACTTTGAACATGAAGATGCACTCAAGCAGAAGACTGATAGTAGGAATATATATATATGTTTCATTGTTCAGTCCTTTATTTTAGAATACAAGATTGAGAGAAAGCGAGAACTGACGAGCAAAAGGATAAGCCAATCCTCTTTCTCTCTTTACCGTAGACAGATAGAAGAGATCTTCTACCGCAGCACCCCACTTCATAGACTTAACGAAAGACTTCTTCAAGAAAGGTGTATTCTTACTGTCCATTCGATAAGAAAGAGAAAGAGTACTCATACGGAAGATGTTGTCATCCATAATGAAGCGAGATGTAGCCTTGGTATCAGCACCTCCGATGGAGTTTGTCAAGCGTTTGTATCTCGCAAGGTCTCCCGGCTTTTGCCATCGGTCAGTCAAGACTCTCTTGTCTACGTTGTATCTCAAGTCTGCATTCTCCACTTTATCAACAAGAGTCTGGTTATATACTTGCCCGCCAAACTGATAGTTGAATGACAAGTTCACTCCAAATCCCTTGTAGTTGAAAGATGTGTTGATATTACCTTGCCATAGGGGTTCGGTGCTTCCGATGGGCACAAGTTCAGCAGGATCATACTCACTTGTGAGAGTACCATCTCTCCTGACCAATATCTCATCCCCGGTTGCAGGATCGATACCATAAGATTTCATCACCCATATACGAGTCAGAGACTCTCCCTCTTGGTACTGAGGAAGTGGGGCATTTGTCTTGAGCGAATTTGCAGCGTTGTTCTCGTTCATCTTACGGAGAGCTTCAGAGACTTTCACGAGTTTGTCTCTATTGTGAGCTCCGTTTAGAGTAAAGATCAGATAAGCATCTCTACTGACATCCTTATAAGGGATGAATGAGAGATTGAGCTCTACCCCTTGGTTCTGCACAGATCCGATATTCTCAGGATATGAGCCGAATCCGATAGATGGTGCAAGGGTAAGTTGAGCCAAAGAGTTTTTCGTAAACTTACGGTAGTACTCTGCTCTTGCTGTAAGCCTACCATCCAATAGAGAAGTCTCCAAACGGTAGTTCCATGTCTCTGCCTGTTGCCACTTTAGATTTTTGTTCCCCAAAGCAACAAGTTCGGTACCTGTCGCATCGGATGAGATGTATGGTCTCATGAGATTGCCATAAGTATACAGGTATCGGGATTGATATGGAGAAAATCCTTGTGTACCGGTGACACCATATGAGACACTAAATACAAGGTCATTGAGCCAGCTGACGTCCTTGAGGAAGTTTTCTTTGTTGAGGTTCCACTTTGCACCGGCAGACCAGAACGGAGCGAAACGATTATCACTACCAAACTGTGACGACCCATCGACTCTCAAGTTGAAGTCCAACGAGTACTTATACTTGTACGAATACCCCATCGTGAGGACTCCACCAACGAGTCTGGATGTACCCTCACTACCACGTAAGTTGTCGTTATAGCGCTTTCCGAAGAGGATATTGTCCATGGCATCATTGGGAAATCCGGTTGCCGTAGCCCCATAGACTTCTCTCGAATTTTCCTGGATAGAGTAGCGAACATTACCTGTCACATAGTGAGTATCAAAAAACGAATTATCGTAGCTTGCAGTCAAGTCAAGAGAGTAGCCAAACTCCTCTGATTGATCACGCTTGAACGACCCTTTGAGTGTCGGATCTATGACTCTTGTGAAATCTGTGTGTTGAGCAGGTCTGAATATCTCGCCTTTACCAACCCCCTTGCGTACAGAAATATCTGCACTCAAGCGGAGCTCATCTATCGGTTTGTACTCGAGCTTGAAGAGATTTCGGATCTGGAAGGTAGAGTTTCGGTCGAGAGAGTGGAATGTCGTATTGTACAAAGGATTGGATACTTCATAGGGGATATTGCTGTTGTTATAAAGCATGTTCCAAGCCTGCATCACTTTGTTGATCTCACCATCCTTACCATAAGGTCGGAGATAAGGGTTGAGGAGAGCATACTGAGAGAAGTTTCCGTAAGGACTGTTGTTGCTTTCCGAATTATCGACAGTCACACTGTTTTTCATCAATAATTTGCTGAAGCGATACGACAAATCAAGAGCCATGGTCTGAGTCTTTCTTTCCGATCCCTTCATGACACCCGGCGTGAGGTTGGTGCCGGCATATAGCTTGTATCGAAGAGCCTGAGACCCCCCCTCAAGAGTAAGAGCATGGCGTTGTTGCCAAGCTGTCCTCAATGGTTGAGACAACCAATATGTATTAACCCCTCTTTTGACTTCTCTAAGACGGCTTTGGTAGTCCCTGAGGGCATCCAAGTCTTGCGGAGCATATAACCCTGCAAGGTGTTCTGTGTGCAACTTCTCAGAAGCATCCATCAAGTTGTAGGCTGAGAGGTCAGGAGTCTCCATACGCACATTGCCATTGTATGATACATTGAGCGTCCCTTCTTTGGGAGCATATGTCTCGATAACAATGACCCCATTGGAAGCCCTTGATCCGTAGATGGCAGTTGCAGAAGCATCTTTGAGGATAGTGATCGAGGACACTCGGTCAGGATCGAGGTCCATAAGCGTCTGTATGCTGATCTCAAATCCATCCAACAAGAGAAGAGGCTGGTTGGGGAATGTATTGTATTCTCCTTTGAGAGAAATGGCGTCAGAACTGGTAGCCCCCCCGGGAAGGGTGGTCTGACCTCTCATGCGCATATCCGGGAGCTTATTGGGGTCCGAACCGAGGTTGATGTTGTCCATGATCCTAAGACCCGGCTCGATGATAGACAAAGCTTTCGAGATATTTGTTGTACTGAGATTCTTCAACTCTTCGCCCTTCACAGTGACAATAGAACCGGTGAAACCCTCTTTCTTTCGGGTAAACATACCTGTCACAACGACCTCGCCAAGGGCTTGGGTATCCTCTTTCAACGTGATTTTGACAGGAGCCACTCGTCCTTTCTTTATTGGGACAGGGACCTCCTGTGTTTTGAATCCGATAAATGACACAACAAGCACCACCTTATCGGGCGCAGTGTCCATGTTTATCGTAAATTCTCCATCGATATTTGTTCTGCCACCGGCACGTGGATTGCTGTTTTTAACCACGATGTTGACTCCGGGGATCGTCTCACCCTTGGAATCCACAACTGTACCGGTAATAACAAGTTTGGGAGCCTGCTGAGCTACTGTGACAACAGGACTTGGGGCTGTGTTGTCAGCATATAAGTCCACGAATGTCGTGCCCGAGAGAACTGCAGCAATGACAGAAACACAGAGAGTGTGCCCCCATGCGGGTCTCACTCGTGTAAGGTTTTGTTCATAACTGGGCTTTGAAAATATTCCCATAATACACAATTATTTTTTGATCGCGAGATATATACTATAAAATGAATGCTCAAGAAGAATGAAGAAGTCATCAATAAATTTATCGTTTTGACACCTCAATGGTAGTTTCCAAAAGAACCGGAGGGATACATCACACCAATCTTTAATATGGAGCTTGCCTACCTTGACAAATTAACGTGGATAACTTGATGAAGCAAGATGGATAACTTGATAAATCGATGTGGATTCATATTGTATCTCTCCTTTTGATTTGATGTTTTAAAGGGTTTATACCGTCATGCGGAAATAAGTCAGAGCAACAAAAAGCTGATGTCAGAACATGTATACTCCAAAACTCAGTAAATAACAACTCCACCCAAAAGGATATAGACCAAACAAGACAGACACCGCCTTGCAAACCTGATGACACTCTTCTCGTCAACCAACAACTCGAGCCCTACCCCGCCAAAAATAATGGCAGTGGTAGAGCCCAAGGTTGATATTTTACTTCTTCGTATTAGGTTTATCTACCTCCAAAAACCACTCTCTAAGTGGTCTGGGGCGGAATGCATCGGGTAGATAGCTCCTGATATTATCTATGTTTTCATATATGTTATAGAGCCTTTCAAAAATCAAATAACGAGAGTATGCATTGAACTTACTTTCTATACGATTGTCCTTCATCAAGCTCGTGCGACTCGATCTCCAGACTCCGGAGGCAAAGGTGTGACCACCCTCAAAATGATCTACCTCCTCATAGCCCGGTAAACCATACATCCAAGCCCAAGGAGCCTTATTCTTGTCAGACTCTAAAGTGACATTCATGTAGTGTCGCTCAGAAGTACGGACACCCTCAACCCAAGTCTCTTCCTGGTACCATCTCAAGGATTTCTTATCCCCCTCTGTAGGACCACCACCGGTAGAGTATTCGTCAGCAAGCTTCCCGAAACCATGTCCTCCGGCCTCATGTGAAACTATGCGGGGAAACACACCGGGCTCGCTTTCTGAAGTAGAACAGATAGCTATAGCTTTGCCGGAAGTCTTGCTCAACATACATGTACCACCGTACACCGGTGTATTTGCAACCATAACAACCACACCGGTCTCAACATGATATTCACCTCCGGCCTTCTCGATAGACTTCTTACATCTGTCAATGACTCCATCAAAGTCTGTCAGAGTCATACCTCTCGAGCGATCTTCGAAATAGACACCATAGTGTGTATCCCGATGCTTACCGGCTTCGTGCTCTTCAATTGTGGTGATGCCTTTCTCTCTTGATTCGGCGTATAGGATCCATGCACTAAATCTATCCTTGAGTGCCTTAAATGGTTCGGTGTTGAATATTGCATTGTAAGCTTCCATCATGAATTTCTGGTAAGTACCATTCTCAATATCCTCCTTGGTAAAACCATCGCCGGTAAAAATAAACGTCGGTCTCTTCACAACCTTTCCAAGTTGTGTCCAATCAAAAGAGGGAGCATATGTGGCTTTATGGAGTAACACTGCCTGGCCGGAGTCGGCTCTATATGCCTGAGTCAACTTTATGATATAGTTTTTGTCACAGTCGGTATTTTTAAGGATAAGACGAGCAAACCTCATCTTGTCTTTGTCATTAACCTTCAAGTCAAAAACAATCTTGAACTTTTTGTCTGCAAAAGCAGAAGATTTCACCGAAATCCAATCTCCCTCTACACCCTCTAACTCGTGATTGAAAGGGATATTGGAGTCAAATTCCATGACAAACTCAGACTGATTGTAGTGGAGATAGTAGTCTTCCTTTTGAAGATCGACCTTAGGATCAGGGTACTGCTTGATGAGAACAGTCTCCGAGATGTTGCTTGCTTTATCGACAATCTTGACCTCAGCTTGTCTTGGGACATCTTGGTTTTCAGACATATCCAAGATGACTCGGCTATCTTTCTTTACGTCATTTGAGACAAACTTCAACCAGCTTTTGGCCTCTTGTGGGATGATAACCTCAGGATTGACATTACCCTCACAGTTGATAATGATTTTTTTAGCCTGAGCAAAGAAGAAAAATTCCTTATCTTTCACAGTCAAAAAGGTTTTGACTGTCTGCTTTACACTCAGGAAGACAACATTTTCTGCTGCTTTTAAGGAAAGTCGAGCCTGTCTTTCGGCATTATCCGGATTTTCCTTGGCAGTAAATTTCACTTGGAGTTCGCCGGCTTCTCCGGAACCCGGCTCCACTATCAACCACTGTGGGATATCGGTTATCTGCCAATTTCTGTTGGTCTCGAACTTAATAGTTTTACTTTCAGTGCCGGCACCAAATGTAACAGATGTCACCGGGACTTTGAGAAAAGCGGGCTCTTCCTTCCGGTCGGGTTTACAAGACCATACCCCCAAGATCAAAATTAACGTAAGAAATGATAGTAAATGTTTTTTCATAAACATTTGATTTATCAGGCCCTCCCAATGCTTGAACATTGGGAGAGCCCATAATTAGTATGTAAAAAATCAATTAAAATCTCAATATTGGTCGGATAGAGCAACGTATAGGAAGCTCAATATCATGCTCTTCTCTTTCAGTGACTGCAGAAGCATGTTGGTACTGATCCCACCATGGATAAACAGTCTTGAGGAGATAGACTCCTACTGATCCTAGTCCACTTTCTTGCGCACCGGCCTCAGTAGAAGAAATCATACGTGTAACCGCAGTGATCGTAGCACCGTCTATTCCGATATCACGGTAGAATATATTACCGCCATGTGATCGAATAATTTCATTGAGTTTTTCGATTGCCTGATTCCTCTTCTTTGCATTTTCAGGATCTTCCGAATCACGATCTTGAGGCAATACGATATCGGAACCTTCATGAATACCATTTACATACAATACAAGCGTTTTGAGCTCATTCTTTGCAGGTATATACCATCCTTGGTTGCCTTTCTCTTGATCAAATTTTTCGACCCAACCCAAAGCCGGATAACGCTGCTGCCAAGTCTTACCTCTCAAGTCTTCAGCCGAACGTTTCTTAACAGCCTCAAGATTATTGCGTCCGTCATTAGGATCAAGACAGCATGGTTTCATTTTCTTCATTGCATCATCAGCATCTTGATCTCTAGGGCCGGCATACATACCCACGCTCCAACATGGCATCTTAGTAGGATCATAACCTTGATCGAGGAGTTTGTTGTCCTCAAATGAGAAGACATAGCCATTAGAGCCATTGTTGTAAACATGGTAAACAATACCTACAGCTTTTCCATCAATGTAGTAAACATCTCCAAGTTTATACTGCTTAGCTTGTTTTACAGTAAGAGCAGCTTCAACCTTTTCATTTCCGATAATTGCAACGACTTTCAATGCTGCAGTCCTTGTAGCTTCGGCCTTTGATGCCTTGAGTGACAATGTACCCTTTGCGGTATCCTCTTTGACAGTCAACCAATCAGGAGTTCCTTCAACAAACCAATCCTTAGCATCGGTCAAAACCTTGATAATCTGCTCATTGCCCTCTGCATCGAGATAAACTTGCTCTGAAGAAAGAGTGATTTTTGTATTCCGGCCTGCGATGGTCACTTTGATTTCGTCGGTCGCAGTATTACCCGGGATACCGCAAGACAGCTTGATTGTAGCAGTCTTATTTTCACCTTGAGTATTTGGCTTCGCCTTGACGATCAATTCGTCTTTTTCAGTCTTCTCTAAGGTGATCCAAGAAGCTTCACAAGTAGCTTCCCAATTGAAAATAGTAGGCTTTACAGCGACGGTTTCTTCTCCTCCTTGCTTTCCAAACAACAGACTCTTCTCTGAAATATTGAATGCTGCTTCGGGAGTCGCCACTTGTATCACTCTAAACTTTTGGAAGATACTTATCTCATTAGGTTTACCTTGATCCATTTTCGCATAGAGCAAAACTTCTTGAGTTCTTTCCTTGGTTTGAGGATTGATATCCGCAGAAATCTTGAAAGATCTCTTCTTAGTCTTGAGAAGTTCGGATCTTAGGGATGATGGTTGTTCGGTTATCTCCTCAATGTTATACATTCGATAACCCCATGCTCCGTTGAGGAGTTCATCCGGATCAAAATATTCAGTATTCCAATAGACATCTATTTTAACCGGAGTTCCCCTATAGTCAAGTTCTATTTCGTTAGAAGGAAGTATCTTAATATAGGGAGCATTAGGAGATTGTTCGATCTCCAACTTTTCCGTTGCTTGATTTCCCTCTTTTCCGACAGTCACCATGAGAGTCGCAGTACGTTTTTCCTTCGTAGGATTGTCTTGAGCTGTAAGGGTCATGATACTTCCTTCGATGACAGGCTCATTCATCCATTCGGGCTTACCACCTTCCCAAGAGAATGACACATGACCTACGGTGGAGATCAATTCAACCGTAGTAGGCACCAGACCTTCACACTCAAGGATAGCTTTTCCGGGATTGAGTATAAGCGATACGGGCTCCTGCTTTGCCTGAGATATGTCGACAGTAATAGTCTTGATTTCCTTACCGTTACTACTCTTGATAGTTACGGTTGCGTATCTGTCCTCCTCTGTATTGGAGTATTCATCTACGCTGACAGTCAAGGCCTTCTTCTCAACCTTTACTTTACACCAATCAGCATCAGATTTTGCCTCCCATTCATAGTTCGAGGAGACTTCGATTGTTTGTTCTGTGTCATCTGATTTGAACTCAAGGCTTTGTTTTGCCACTCTGAGTTCAACCGGCAATACAACGTCTTCTTCCTTCTTACAAGAGAAGAGAAGTATACTCAGCAGGGTTGCGACAATCGTTAATTGCGCGATAAATTGTTTTCTCATAATCTTATATTTTAGAATATTATATCCAATAAGTTTGTTGAGGAGATGTTGATCATGAATCCTGTATACTCAGGTACATATCGACAGACCCCCCCCGAACATTGTAATCCCTCCCTATTACGTCCGAAAGAAGCTCCGACTCGGAGTGATTTCCAAGTAAAATTAGCTCCGGCAGAAAAGTAGTGTATCTTCTTGCCTGCACTCTCGTAGTTGTACATATCACTGACATAGAACACCCAATACGGAGATAGTCCCCATTCGAGAAGTCCCATGATCCACCTCTGATCGTCCTTAGAGTCGCTCCAAGCATGCTGCAACTCCATCCGAAGAGAGTTTTTTCGTGTGATCTTATACAAAATATCCGTCACGAGGACTCCGGTATTCATCTTCATTTTTCCATGTCCGAGGCGACTGAACTCCATACTCTGCTGCCAATCCATGACCATAACGGTCTTCAAAGCCTTATTCCACTTCTTCTCAAGTTCAAGGCCGACTTCAGCAAACGAGAGTTCACCTGACATATCCAAAAACTTATACTGACCCGGGGTATCCTTCGCTACCAATTTCTTGAAATATGATGCATTGAGATTAAAGGAGAGCGGATATCGGTCATTTGAGTTCAAAGGGATGCTCCCGAACACATCGACCTGACCACCAATCTCACCTCCGCCAAGACTCTTTGATGCAGAATGGGGATACAGAGACAAGAGCGCATACTTCTGCAATTTTGTCAGAGATGGGATATAGTTGAGGAAGACAGACTCTGTGTCGGTCAAGTCATCAATGCCCAAACTCATATTTTCAATCGAACGAAACTGAGAGGTAATCCCCAAGCCCTCAAAGTCCAATCCGGCGTTGAACAACAACGCTTGACCCTTGGGAGCTAAGTTAGTGCCATCATGTATCATGTTGTTCCCCTTATAGGTGTATTCTCCACTGAGAGTCAACACACCTTTGCTCAGCTGACCTCTTCCGGAGAAGCCATTGACGCTCCTCGGAGGTTTCAAATGCTCATACTCCAACTTTGAGTGATCGTCCCTCAATATCCAAGCCCCCCCGACAGAGAGTGTATTGACAACATCGTCGGGTAACAAATGAGAGAGAGAGACCTCGGCATCAAGACCATAAACTCTCGAGTGCACGTACCTCATATGCTTACGAGGCAAACCTGCAAAAGTCTTTATGGAGAGCCAATCAAAAGGGCGAAGACGGAGAGAGACTCCCATCAAAGCGGTGTTTATTCCCAGAGCCCTATCCTCATAGGTCCTGAGAAGTAGCCCACTGCCAAACTGTTCATAAAATGAGCCTAATGTCGCTTCAACCTTAGGAGACAGATAGGATGCAAAGCCTTGCATCAGCCTACTACCCTTCAACTCGGAAGGGAATCCCAATAGTGCAGGCTCAAATACATCAAACTGAGCACCCATACGGAAGTTACCTACCCCATAACCGAGGTTCACAAATGTATTGGTGCGAAACTTCCTGTCCTGCTCCGGAATCTTCAGTTCAGAGTCCTTGACATAGACACCGATATTCGACTCCACGCTTACGTTGAAGTGGCTTGGAGTCTGCCCATCCTTTTGTTGAGCAAATCCACTTACCCAACAAAAGGATAGACAAAATAGTATTATCGGCAATATATAGCTCTGATATAAATTCATGCCGATGTTATCAATAACCTATTGCCTGACCGGCTTTTACCTGCTGGACATTCTTCACTTGTCCTTCAGGTTCTTTTACAAAAACAATGACATTGCAGTTTTCAGGCTTTGCCGAACCGATGTTGAATTCGGTGTTGAAGACTTTAGCCTTACCCTTCTCGACGCTGAAGTCCTGTCCAAGAACAGAAGGGCGATAACCACGCAAGATCTGTTTCATCTCGATGACTCCCATATTATCTTGAGCGGCAGTTCTTCCATTTTCAACAAGCGCTGCGACAATCTTGCCATTCAAGTCAATCTTACCTGTCACATGAGCCAGCACTTTGATCTTGTCTCCATCAATCTTTGTATCGATCGAGATAGCGACATCAGAGTTGTTGGGGATCCATTGAGAGAGGAACACCTCTGCTCCGATGTTCCCTATCTTTATCTTTTTCTCTCCGCGATTGACAAATGAGTTTGGAGTTGCGCGTTCCCCTTTTGCCACATAGGTTATAAATGACATCGCATCTCTCCTTGCATCCTCATCAAGTATGTTATCATGGACAGAAGAGAACTCATTATGGATAGCGATGACAATTGCACGATCTGACTTCCCATCGACCTTCTCGATAGTCTCGATTTCCGATTTACAATAACGACAAGTGGTAGCCGTAAGAGTCTCGATCAAGGAACGTCCTGTGATAGTACGGAGATCTACTCCGGAGACAGTAAGCGATTTTTTTGCCTCCTTTCCGTTCCAAACACCGGTCACCTTACGAGTTCCCTTTTGCCGGAGGCGCAAGATATTGCCATCAATAGCTTTCCCATCAAGATAAAAAGTAGCACCTTCTGTTACTTCGAGATCGTTATCCCTGTCCCAGAGAGAAAGTGTGACCAAGTCACCTCCGTCAGCAACGATCGCTGCACGACTTGCTCTTACCTCAAAGTTTGCTTTCTCAGAAAGAGCCTTGACTTTGATGACATTAGACTTTGTGCCCGCAGTATTCTTAGCAAATACCTCAAAGTCTCCGGCAACAGTGCTAACCATACTGTTATCCAACAGCTCCTTTCCCCCGGCTGTGAAAATACAAGAGGCAGTGACATCCTTACCATCTTGATCTATCACAGTGAAGGTCGCGTTGTCCTTGCCGTCAGCGATGATAACTTTTTTACTTGCCGTCAGTGTCAACGAAGGCTCGACAGGGGTAGATTTCCCACTATCACTCTTACATGCTCCTACAAGGACAAACATGGCAAGAGTCAAAAATGTAAATAATACACGTGTGTTCATACCGAATGTTTTTTATAATAGAATTAGGATGAATTGATTTATCTTTCAGTATTCCGCAATGCTCTCTCATTTCGAGAGCACATTCACGTGCGCAAATTTAACTAAGTTTTTGACATTATAAAGTAAAATCAAGACATAATTTTTACTATTTAAACGATTAACGCTATCAGTGAGCCTCAAAACATCAATACACGCACATTAAAAAGAAATAAGTGCAATAAATGATTATCATGGCACTATTGCCTTTCGAAGGCCTTGAAGACATCACATCAGACAAAGAGAAAAAACTCCCTATCATCATTGAGCAAGAAAATGTAAGGTTAACAGTTAATATAATACGACTGCTCTTTGTCGGAATTATCCATAAAATCACTCTTTGCTCTGACAGATCATCGGAAGATCTCCAAAAGACGGAAAAAGCACCAACGCAGGCCATTATATAATTGTAAAAACAGAAGCCCCCACCTATCGGGAAAAACCGATGGGTGGGGGCTTTTATTCTCTGCGTTCAGATTACTCTGCTTGAGGAGCCTCTTCCTCAACGTCTACAAATGTCTCTATACCTGCGTTGATGAGGATGTTGTACCACTTGACGAGCTTTTTGATGTCACCATTGTGTACTCTATCCTTGTCGTAGGATGGATAAACCTCTGTCATGAAAGCCTTGAGTGATGCAGCATCAGCACATACGGTCTTTTCGTCCACGACTGCTCCGCCCTGCTTGGTTTTTATAGCATCCATAACCTGCCCAAGTGGGACATCGTCCTCTTCGGTATAAATAGAGATATCGGCAAGAGAGACGATACGGTCCTTAGCAAAGACCGGAACACGCTTTTGGGCATCGCCTACCTGTTCGACAATGAATGGCATCTTGTTACCCGAAACAATTACGTACAATCCGGGTTTACCTGAGATTGAAAAAACTTCTTTTAGTTTCATTTTCTATTATGTGTAATATTATGCTTGAGTGTTTTTGTCTGTCAGTTCGGAAGCTATACGCTCCAACTGCCTCAGGACAGAACACTTGTTATCGTTATTTATATGATAAGTTGCTCCCTTGATCAATAATGCTTCATCTTGTTGTAGAGCATCTATACGGTCAAATCGCAATGGGTCTCCTACCCCATCTCGGTCAAGCACCCTTGCCCGTCGGACCTCTATCGGGGCTTCGACAGCAATAGTGAGGTCACAAACCGTATCAAACCGAGAAGTAAAAAGGATCGCAGACTCCATAAAGACTGCCTCTGCATCAGAGTGTAGAGACTTCCATCTATCAAAATCAGTCAAAACGGCTCTATGCACAATGCTTTCAAGGGCTTTCTTGATCAAAGGATCTGCCATGGCTGCAGATATCCGGGATTTTTGGAGACTGCCTTGACCATCGATAGGATCAAAACCAAGTAAAGAAGTGACCTCATCCCTGACGTCTGTGTCATAATAGACAGCCTTGGCAACGGTGTCACAATCATATACGGGGTACCCGAGATGCTCAAAATAGCGCATCACGACACTCTTGCCGGAGCCTATCAGTCCACACACGCCTATGATTTTCGGATGGTTCATAGTCGTTACTTTTCTTCGAAGATGTATTCGACCTGATCAAGCTCGGCCTGGATTACTTGCACATAATCCGGATACTTGGTTATTTGAAGTTTGAGCTTCCCTTTGGAGTTACTGTTGTGAATGTCACTTTCCTCAAGCTCCACCATGATGTCGGAAGCAGAGATCTCTCCCACCTTGCTCTCAGGTACCACACACACAACATCCACAAAGGCAGGAAAAAGTCTGAGGACATACTGCTGCCCTGAGTAATTATGAGAGATTGGCACCAAAAATCTACGCTGCACAAGTTGTTCGACAGTGACATTGATCGAAACATGTGACGGCGTCAGCGACACGCCCTCCGGAGCTATCAAAGGCATCTTGAAGCTCGTTGTTGCATCAAATCCGCTGAATGTCAGTGTATCCGTACGTATGACTTTCAGTGTGTCGATATCATTCTTGTTTCCGTAGACAATAACCTTGTCAGGGTCAAGGGTCAAATCTGTGATGATTGTACCCAAAGATGAGATGACCTGTCCCTTAAAATCGATGGGCACTTCCCTTTTTGCCTTTGGTGAATAAGTAAATGATATATACTGAGGACTGAAAGAGATGATAACAGTACGCTTTCCCCCTACACCAAATCGCTTATACAACTCGTTGTCCAGCTCTCCCGTAGACCATTCATAGTAGCCTTCACGACTTTCGTCGGGAGTGAATGACAGCTCGATAGGTTCTATGGCTCCTGACAGGGAGTAGTTGAGCAACTCAAAACCATTATCTCTGACCTCCACTGATATATACTCCGGGATCTCCTCGGATATAGCGATGTCCGAAGGTATCTCACGAACAACGATGGGGATCTTTATGGTTGCATTGTAGGTATCCTGTAAGACCTGTAAGAACCACAGCAACAACGAGACCATGAAAAAAAGAAAAAAAAGAAGGGTCTGCTGTTTTTTTAAAAACCGCAGAACCTTCTTATAATCTTTAAATACTCGTCTGATACCTTTCATATCACAATATTGTCTTGAGGGACAATAGGGAAATGTCTTAGGAGAGACTTCTCCTCGGATTATCGACCTTTACCCGACTGTTCTGAGACGGCATAGACGGAGTTCATATCGACTTTGAACTTCACGCCTTCCCATACCTCTGCGATGATGACACCTGTCTCACGGTTGATATCTCGGATGACACCATAGATACCTCCGGCAGTGATGATCTTATCTCCCACTTTGAGGGCTTCACGCGCCTTTTGTAGGTCTTTTTGCTTTTTAGACTGAGGGCGAATGATGAAGAAGTAGAAGATGACGACCATAAGGACGATCATACCGATCTGCATCAAACCTGAGTTGCCGCCGGCTGCGGCCGTTTGTAATAGGATGTTTAGGAAATTCATTGTCTTATCTATTTATTTGGTTGTGTGTTATCAAGTTGATTCATTCACCAAGGATGACACCTTGTTTCTTCAGGTCGAGCATCATACCATGCAGGATCCCGTTGATGAATGTGGTGCTCTTGGGCGAACTGTAATATCTTGCGAGATTGAGATACTCATTGATGGTTACACGTGTGGCTATACTTGGAAATGCTATCGCTTCTGTGAGAGCAAGTTGGAGGATAATGAAGTCCATCTCACTCACGCGATCACGATCCCAATTCTTGAAATAGCGGCTGATGATATCACGGTACTCATCCTTGTGCTTCATTGCTTTAGCAAGAAGTTCAGGGCCAAACTTCTCCTCTGCCTCACCCATGTAAGGGGGCTTGATGAGCGCACTGAATGACTTTTCTTTCGTCACTCCATTGAACAGCTTTGTGACAAACGTGTAAACTATATCTATATCATCATTGACATACACGGATATGTTCTCAAGACACTGACGATAGTCTTCCGAATTCAATATGTGTGAGCGATAAAAGTCTTTCCAATATTGGCGAGAAGCATCCAAATCCTTACGCCCCTCATCATCCAGGGCCTCACCTTTGGTCACCACTGCACCGACAGCTTTTGTCAAGTACTCTTCCATATCATCACGATTGAAAGCACATGTGCTATACAATGCCATGAAGTCTTCGTCTGCCTCGATGCAATCTATGAGAGCATTGTCAGATAGCCCTCTGAGGATCTCGACCACCTTTTCCTCCGGAGCAATCTTGCTGATCTCTCGCTCCAATCTCTTACGAGAGACGTGCGATACCTGCAAAGGGAGTCCGCAGAGATGGATGTACAGCTGATACGACTTATCCAATGCCAATTTCAACGTAGAGATAGCCTGCGTGCCGGTCATCCCGCTGTTGTGGTAGAAGTTGTATAGTATCTGAAGTACTTTGATCCGAATCAGTAGACGATTTATCATCGAGAAAATTTTATGCTTATGTATTTTAACGTACGTGTACTGCAGCCACTTGTCATGAAAAAAGATCGGCACTTGGCTGCGTGACAATGAAGTAAGTGCAAATTTAATCATTTTACCCCTAATATGCTACACCGATGCGCTAACGTGTCATAAATGTAGATACCGGGAAGGGGATGGTTTACAGCCGAGAGTCCCTACTTGAGATAAAAAAGATGGACACCGAGGGTATGATGTTACCTCACGGTGTCCAATTATTCTTTTCTAAGGGAGAAAATCCTCCGGCAGGCTATTACTTCAAATTGAGTCTTTCGATATACTTGTCGACGAATGCAGCTTCTTCAGAGTCGAAGTACTTATCCTTGATGGTTTGGTAGCACTTCATAGCTTTGTCATTCTGACCAAGAGCTTCATAAGCTAGACCCGCTTTTTTGAGGTAAACGGGAGAGATGACTGCGTTGTCTGCCTTTGCAGCAGCCTTTTCGAAGTATGACACAGCCTCTTGTGTATTACCCTTTTCCACGAGACAGTCCCCGATGAGACCTACTACTGTGGGTGCCAACATCTCATCATCTGCAGAGAACTTCTTCAAGTGCTCCAATGCCTTGTCGTAGTCACCGAGCTTGAAGTAAGAGATACCTGCGTATGCGTGTGCAAGGTTGCCGGACTCTGTAGATCCGTACTTCCTGATGATATCAAGAAATCCCACGGTCTTGGCTCCGTCGCCATTGAGAGCGATAGCAAATGAGTCTATACCGAAGTAGTGCTCAGCTCTGAACATTGCTTCCTTGGCATTCTTTTCCTTTGGGTTAGCGTAGAGATACTTATACGCAAAGAATGCACCTACGAGGATGATCAGCGCAAGGACAGCCACCGTGATGGTCTTCTTGTTGTCCTCGATAAACTTTTCAGATTTCGAAACGATCACACCAACTTCTTGCTCGGGCGTGAGGTTGTCTTGTTGCTTAGGATCTTTACTCATGGTTCCTGCTTATATATTACGTTATTATTTACTCGCTTATGTATCAATAGTAATTGCCTGCAAAAATAACAAATTTACAAGAGATAAAGAGCCTTTAACGTGAAAAAAATGACTTAAAGGCTAAAAATCAGTATCATTGGTCGGATACGATAGGTTCCTACCAAGACGTAGAGAGTGACTATCCGATCCTCAGCGATACTCCCCTATTGGACGGGAAGTGAACACCACAAAGAAATAGACCGAAAAAGGTTGTCTAACTTGATGCGTCAAGTCAGACAACCTTTTTCATCAAGTTAGACACCTTAATTTCGAAGGTTCTATACCTTTTTCTCATATGACCTTAGAAGAGTGCTGTAAGGAGAAGGACACATCGGGGTATATACAAGCGGCGATAAGAAAACCGACTCCACAAAATATCGTTCTCAAAAGCACCCGATCGGGATACAAAAAAGGCCATGGACGAAGAGAGTCTTCATCCATGGCTTTTTGAGGGTCAATATATGTTTCCCTACTTCCTTAGATTGCAGCAGAAGGAAGTGCAAAGAATGTCAAGATGGCGACGAGAAGACCCAAGATAGCATAAAGCTCGGGGAATACCGCCATGACCATACTTGGCACGAGGACATTGTGACCTGAAGCGACACCTGCGATACCTTCGGCACATACTTGAGACTGACGGATAGCAGAGACAAGTGCAAGCACTCCGAGCGCTACTCCGGCACCGAGGATTGCCCAAGCCGATAGCGTAGGCATGCCATCAAAGATCTTTGACTGTACAAGGAAGAAGCCTACGAAGCCGTAAAGACCCTGTGATGAAGGAAGAGCAGCGAGACCGATGTACTTACCCATCTGCGTTGGGTCCTTCTTCATACCGCCTACAACAGCCTTACCACTGATGGTGATACCGATACTACTACCTACACCCGAAAGGATGACCATGAGGGCAACACCCAAGTAAGCTAACATTAAGTTTGTGTCCATAATTCTAATAAGGGATTTTGGTTGTTATTTATAAGTTTTGTTTTTATTAGTCTTGTGAAAGAGAATTTTTCTTCAGTGGAGAGTAAGCCTGTCCCCCACCCTCATAGTCGGAGTTGTTGAAGTACTCCACGAATATGAGTCGGACAGGATGCACGAGCGAACCGATCATCGCAAGTCCGAAGTTGATGGCGTGACCCAGCAAAAGGATGATCAACATCGGGAGCCAGCGCACGTAGATAGGTATGCCGTCTGTCATGGAGATGGCCAAAGTATTGAAAACACTACCGAGGATGGCTCCGGTGAGACCGATAGCGAAAAGACGAATGTACGAGAGGGAGTCTCCAAGCAGACCGGAAGCGGTGTTGTACGCTGTCCAGATAGAACTACCGATATTGAAGAGAATCCCTTTGCCCGGACTGTTGAAAAAGACCATGACAACCGCACACAAGCCTGCTATACCGTATAGTATATAGTTGGAATAGGCCGGTAATTGTATATCAACTTGTGGTAGCCCGAATAGCACTATCGCCAACATTACAATGATAAAGATCACCCATGCGAAGGGTGAAAGGGCATGCCTTGTACCCTTTTGGATCTTAACCTTGTACGCTCCGACGAACTTCGCAACGATGATCTGCACCAACCCCACGGCAATGGCAATGATCATCATGTTGTCTGAGGAGATGAAGAACTTACGAATGGACGCGAGAGCCTCGACCTTTGCAAGCTCTATACCGAAGAATGAGCCGGAGAAAAAGCCGATTACCGCAGCTGCTCCTCCCAACCATTGGAAGAGGGAAAGGACGGGCTTCAGATTTTCTTTGGCTTTGATCTTGAAGAAAGAGCAAAGGATCAGAAGGAAGAGTCCGTAACCTGCATCTCCGAAACACATGGCAAAGAAAAGCATGAAAAACGGAGCGACAAATGGTGTAGGATCGACTTCGTGATAGTTGGGGAGAGAGAAGAGCTTGACGATAGGCTCAAAAACTCCGACAAAGAAGTTGTTTTTGAGTTTTATCGGCACGTTTTCTGTATCCTTGATCTCCAACTGTGCGTATGCATAACCCTCTGCATCAAGAGCTTTCTCCAAGCCTTCGGACTGCTCAGCAGGGATATAACCTTCGAGCACGATGAGCGAATCATCAAACATCGCTTCCCCTTGGAGGAGAGCATTGCTCATGTTGTACACATCTTCGAGTTCCGAAAGATGTCTTTCCAACACAGACTTGTCATGCGAGAGGTACACGAGGGACTCTCGGAGACGCTCGGTCTCTGCAGAGATCTCTTCGACCTCACGTTCGATGTCTGAAAGGCTGCGCATGGGCAGATCCACCCTCTCTGCGGAGATCTTTGGCACCACCCCTGTTGGTGTGACGGTGACAAAGCTGGCGATACGTCGTGCATCACTGATGATGATAGCACCGTACTGTTCTTCCCACTCGGTCTTATACTGAGGTAATGGAATAGTCCAGAATCGGATCTCTTGTCCTGCCTCTGCAAGACGTCGAAGCAACTGTGGATCAAAGTCTCCCCATACTCGGAGCTCGCTCTTGAGTTGGTTGAGCTCATTGACTTTCTTAAGGTTGGCTTCGATCTCAGCATCTATAGTTGCAATGGTCTCTATGTACTTTGATGCGGTACTGAAACTATCTGCAGAGATGTGCAAATATTCGTTCGCAGGCTTGAGCTCCTCCGGCGTAAGACCTGCAATACTCCATATGGAGGTCATGCGATCGATAGTCTGACGCATCTGCTTCTGCTCGGCAAGGAGCGCCTTTATCTCCTCGACCTGCTTGGTATCGTTGTTCTGACGGATATGGACGACACCCAAGTCTCTGAGACGAACGAGAAAATCGGAATACTCTTTATGAAAAATCAAGAAAGAGTATTTATTCATCTTAATTATCATAGTTCGGCCACCTCCTGTTCTTTTTTCTCGATATTAGCACGCATGATCTTCTGAGATGCTTTGGAGAGAGATTCTTCGTCTTCAAGGTATCTCTTGATCTTTCGGATAGCATCCTGATAGCCGGGGATCTGCACCTTCTCAAAAAGGTTTACCTTCTGAGTCGTCTTCTTACGAGCATGCTCAAGGAGTTGCAACTTGAGACGGGTAAACTCTGCTTCGATCCCGAGTTCGGCAAGACCTCTGATGAGACTCATCCCCTCCATAAACCAAGATGGACGATCAGTGAGGCTGAATGGGCGAACGTCATACTCGACACTTTCGAGCACAGGGATAAGTACCCCCGCGATCTTACGCGTAGACATACGCACATCCTTGACACTGATGAGAGAGGCATCAAACTCGTTCCAAAGGGCGACCATGCTGTCGTACGACTGCATATGCTCTTCGAGCTGACGCTCAAGCACCTCGGCCTTATCCTTGGTACGCTTGACTTCCATACGCAAGGCACTCTCCTTACTTTTGATAGTAGGGAGCGCCCTCACACGGATCTTGAGCTGCTTCTCCTGTTGCTGAAGAGAGGTCTTGTTGTATTGAAATTTAATTGCCATGACAGAGTAATATTACTTGAATGGCCAATATTTGTCGACAAATTCTTGACGGATGTTTACCTCCTCGGGAGTGAAGTGATCCGCAAAGAGGTTCCATGCCGTGTCAAGCATAGCGGTAGTATTCTGATTTACGTCGATAGCCAAGAGGCTGTTTGAATATTCCTTTGCAAAAGCAAGCGAACGCTCATCGTAGTCTGTGAGGTCAAAACCGTTTTCCAACTTGGTCTGAGCATTGGCAGCATCGGCATAAAGACGCACAGCAGCATTCATCACCTGTGGGTGATCTGCTCTTGTATCCTTACCGATGACGAGCTGTTTGAGACGTGAGAGGCTTCGGAATGGGTCGACGATGACCTTACCGATCTCACTGTCACGACGCAAGTACAACTGCCCCTCTGTGATATATCCGGTATTGTCGGGAACAGCGTGGGTAATATCCCCGCCTGAGAGGGTGGTCACGGCAATAATAGTAATAGATCCACCTGTCGGGAACTGCACAGCCTTCTCATATATCTTCGCAAGGTCAGAGTAAAGCGAACCCGGCATCGCGTCCTTGGATGGGATCTGGTCCATCTTGTTGGAGACGATGGCAAGAGCATCGGCATAGTTGGTCATATCCGTAAGGAGCACAAGTACCTTTTCATGCTTCTCTACCGCAAAGTACTCTGCCGCAGCAAGAGCCATATCAGGAATAAGGACACGTTCGATAGAAGGGTCTTCCGTGGTGTTGATGAAGCTGACGATACGGTCAAGAGCTCCTGCGTTGGAGAAGGTATTCTTAAAGTATAAGTAGTCATCATTGGTGAGTCCCATACCTCCGAGGATGATCTTGTCTGACTCTGCACGGAGCGCCACCGTTGCCATGACTTGGTTGAATGGTTGGTCAGGGTCAGCAAAGAATGGGATCTTCTGCCCTGTCACCAAAGTATTGTTGAGGTCGATACCTGAGATACCCGTAGCGATGAGTTCGGACGGTTGTTCACGACGAACAGGGTTGACCGAAGGTCCACCGATCTCAATCTCTTTTCCCTCAAGCTCCGGACCGCCATCGATAGGATCACCGTAAGCATTGAGGAAACGACCTGCAAGGTTTTCACTAACCTTCAGTGAAGGAGACTTGCCAAGGAATACCACTTCCGCATTGGTACGAATATCCTCTGTACCGGCAAACACCTGCAGCGTCACTTCTTCACCTTGGATGCTCACCACCTGGGCAAGTTTACCATCGATGGTAGCCAACTCATCATAGCCCACACCTTGAGCGTTCAGAGCACAAGTAGCTTTTGTGATCTTGGAAATCTTTGTGTATATCTTTTGAAATGCCTTTGTAGCCATAACGTTTACTATTTTACTTCATTTCAGGCGTAGTGACAGCCTCCTCTATTAGTCTCTCTTGGAGAAGCGCAACAAGTTGAGCCTCGTACTTCTCAAACTGTGCACTCTTGAACTCACTATAGTTCATCTGCTTCAAGACGTTTATGATACGCTTGAAGAACTCGCTCACTTCGACAAATTCCTCAAAACGGAACTTCATGTTACAGATGTCTATGACCTTTTTGAGCATCACTTCCTGGCGCTCGAGCGGTGTCACACAGTCGATATCATCGAAAGCATCCTGTTGGAGGATCACAAAGTCGATGAGCTCCGACTTCCAGAATATCTCGTGATATTCTACGGGCACACCATCATCACCAAGGATGTTGATCTGCTCGGCGATCTCCTTACCTCTCTGCATACGAGTCTTAGCCTCGTTGACCATAGGTATCCAGTTCTCCCCGACAAGTTCAGTGATGTATTCGCCAAACTCAGGATACTCCAAATACTTCGAATAACTATCTATCGGATTGACAGCAGGGTATCTCTTTCGGTCTGCACGCGCCTGCTCAAGGGCATAGAAACAACGTGCCACCTTCTTTGTGTTCTCTGTCACAGGCTCCTTGAGGTTACCCCCTGCAGGAGACACCGTACCGATGAAAGTCACCGAACCCGTCTTACCATTTTTAAGTTGAACGTAGCCCGCACGAGCGTAGAAGTTGGCAATGATTGCCGACAAGTCCATTGGGAAAGCGTCAGGCCCGGGGAGTTCTTCAAGACGGTTGGACATCTCTCTGAGCGCCTGAGCCCAACGAGAAGTAGAGTCCGCCATGAGAAGCACCTTGAGTCCCATCGCACGATAATACTCGGCTATTGTCATCGCAGTGTACACCGAAGCCTCACGAGCCGCTACCGGCATGTTCGAAGTATTTGCGATGATGATCGTACGCTCCATGAGCTTGCGACCAGTGTGAGGGTCCACGAGCTCAGGGAACTCCTTAAAGATCTCCACGATCTCATTGGCACGCTCACCACAAGCAGCGATGATCACAATATCCGCTTCTGCCTGCTTGGAGATAGCATGCTGCAAGACCGTCTTACCCGTACCGAAAGGACCGGGGATAAATCCTGTACCACCCTCTACGATAGGATTCATGGTATCGATGATACGCACTCCGGTTTCGAGAAGTTTGTAAGGTCTTGGTTTGTCGACATGGACGAGGATAGGCTTCTTCACCGGCCAACGCTGCACCATAGACACCTCAATGTCCTTACCCTGAGGATCTGTGAGTACGGCAATGATGTGATCTACGGTATAGTCACCCTCGGCAACGATGCTCTTTATCTTGTATGAGCCTTCAAGTATGAAAGGCGTCATGATACGGTGGGGTTGGAAGTTCTCATCCACCTCTCCGAGCCAAGAGCCGGCTACTACTGTGTCACCCTCTTTTGCAAGGGGGATGAAGTGCCATTTCTTTTCTCTGTCGAGGGGATCGGTATAGTCCCCTCTCTTGAGGAATACACCCTCCATCTTATCGAGGTCATTTTGTAGTCCGTCGAAGTTTTTCGACAACATACCCGGTCCCAACTGCACCTCGAGCATGTGTTGCTCAAAAGTGGCTTCATCACCGACCTTCATTCCTCGTGTACTGTCAAATACCTGGACATAGGCATTCTTACCGATGACTTTGATGACCTCAGCCATAAGTGCTCTACCACGTACAGAGACAAAACAGATCTCATTTTGTGCTACCGGACCATCGACCTCTATGGTGACGAGGTTCGACACGATCCCTTTCACGACGCCTTTAGTTTTCATTACTTGGATATTGTATCTTGTGTTTTTTATTTCAAATATTTCCGTGCCCCACGATCACACCGGGGCGGTGCCTTATGGAGATTCAGTAACGGACAAAAGCCGGATAGCACTCGGCATGATCCAGCTTCTGCTCATCCTTTATCTCATTATTTTTTCGTTCTCTGCACAAAGTCTGCAAGCTCGTCACGCCCTTCCTTTTTCAAGCCCATGATGATCTCACGGAAGCGTGCCATACCCTGCTCCTTATCGAGAGCCACCCAACGCTCGAGGATTTGAAGCTTGAGGAGGTATGCCAGCATGGCGTTGATGGAGAAAGTATCTGAAAATGTGACATCCTCCAGTGCTCTCCACTTGAAAGCATCGAGGCGTCTCTCTCTGTGCATAGGCTCCACTTCTTCACCGATCTTGATGATCTCGTTCATCATCTCACCCTCTTTGAGGTCTGAGATATCGCTCCAAATACCGGACTTGAGGATCTCCACTATTTCGTTGGAGCCTACGAGATACTTCGCGGGATCGAGATCATATTTTTTTGCGGTGAGTGATGCCAATATATTGTTGAGATTGAGATTCATCTCAAACCACCCTTTGAGGAAGGTATTGGCCTTGCGCATCACATAGTCCTGATATAGTTCTGCGAGCTTATCTTCGATAAAAAGGACACCTTTGCTGTACTTTTCACTGAGATAATCACGCACAAATGTCACCATGTAGTCCGGTGTACCATCAGGTATCGGGAGATGATCCTGCTTATCCTCCAGACTCTCACTGCGGACAGCTTCCACAAGGGCGCGCAGATGCGCTTCTCCAAGGGCAAGAGGCATATATAGTGTGGGCAGAGGGCGTTCTTTGAGGATGGAGACAAGCACTCTGTTGTCTCCTCTTAAGAGGATGAGGTCTATTTGCTTCTGATCCGAGGGTGCGGCTTGTCCTTTGAGTTCCTCCACAAACTCCGCTGTCGTATAGTCGATCTTTGTGTCGTCTATCAACAAATCCGGGAGCGAGGCACCTAAGGTATAATAGTTAGCCATAAGGTCGTGTATATTTATTGCTCCTGAGTATTGCCAAACAAAAATGCTCTGAGCTTGGGGCGTAAAAAGTCCTTGAAGTACTCTGCAAAGGCTTCTTTGCCGATCACCACCTTGTAAGAGCCGTTTTGAGGCATGATCTCGAAGGTATGGGCTTTGCCACTGACTTGATCTACACGGATACCATGCTCAAGAGTTTCCTTGATCTCGTTTTTGAAGAACTCCTCCAACTTCGCGGCATCTTCGGTCTTCACCACGACGTCTTGCCCCTTGGCCCACTGTGTAGCCATGTCCTTGACAATACCATATAGGAGAGCGGGATCGGCAAAAGCCTTGTCGATAGAAGTCTTGATGACTTGTTCGTTGATCATGTCGGTCACTTGAGTGCGGAGAGCTTCGATAGCCTGATTGGTACCGAGACGCAACTCAGCCTCTGCATTGTCCTTGACTTCGACTGCTTTTTTCTCTGCATCCTGCACGAGAAGTGTTGCTTGCTCTTTAGCGTCAGACAAGATCTTGTCGCTCTGTGCCTGCGCCTTTCTTAGGATTTCTTCCGCCTCGGAGGTTGCTTTTTGGACGCCCTCCTGATAGATCTTGTTGGCTAACTCTTGTACTTTATTATCCATAAATAGATTTACTTAAACGAACTGTTGTTGTATCAGCAAAAAAAGATTTCCCCATTGATTCCGGAGCTTTTTTGCAGCATAGGCAAAGTTAAAAAAAATCCCTAAAAAACATTGTTGTCATATAGATTATTGTTATTATGACGCGATGACAGCCTTTTTGTAAGACTTTATCCACTCTGAGCTTGACCGAAATAGCCCGATCCTGACGATATCAACCTGCGCCATGCCCATCCTAAAAAACCTTTTAAATCTCTTAACCGGAACTCTATGAAAATGAGAGTGTGGTGCCCCTCCAAAAAAGGTTGTCTAACTTGACGCATCAAGTTAGACAACCTTTTTCATCAAGTTAGACTCCTGAATTTCGAGAGATGTACACCTTCGTTCCAACCCTATCCGTCAGAAAGCAAATGAAGCATATGAGACCAACGGGTAGGAGCTACCGACAATAAACATCACATAGGAAGGTATATCAAAAGCACAAAATAAGAACACAACTAAAAGATAAAGAGACAATTACAAATAAAAAAAAGAAGCAAACGGTCTCCCTAACCGACCATCCAAAAAGCTAAATGAACATGAATCCACATCAAAAAAATCTAAATCCGAACTACTAAACATACGCCCCTATCCTTTTCCAAATTGGTAGTTTGTAAAGCCTATTACTGTTAATCATGATTAAAGGTGACTATTTTTGTCATTAACTTTGTTAAAACAGCCCATCGAGATTAGGAAAACAAGAAAGATTTTCTCTCCTTTGCGTCTGACCTGACAGAGGGACTCACCCACATGAACCCCTCCCAGGTCTGTAAAAGACACAATAAATTATTCAATCACTATAATACACATTTGAGACATGAAAAGAGGAATAAAAACAGTTACGGCTCTTTTGTGCTGTTCTACCCTCAGCGCAGTGGGCGCGGTAGGACTCTATGACTATTATCAATCTCACAAAACTCACTCCATAGTGCAAGATACTCCCCAAGGAGAGTTCCGAACCGTAAGGGCATCCATGCCGGTTGCTTTCGGTGCAGATCACGCTCCACAGGATTTTGTTGATGTGGCGGAAAGTTCGATCAATGGCGTGGTGAACATCCGTGCCGAGGTGATGCTCTCGGAGCGGGAAATGTCCCGCCGATATATGGATCCGTTTGAATTCTTTTTTGGGCCATTCAATAGGGGGAATCAGCCTCGTCAGGATCAAAAGAGACCCTCACAAATAGGGATAGGCTCCGGTGTGATCATCTCTACCGACGGATATATCATCACCAATAATCACGTCATAGACAATGCGACAAAGATCATTGTCACCACCAACGACAACAAGGAATGGGAAGCCAAGGTGATAGGATCGGATCCCGCAACGGATATAGCATTGATAAAAATCGAGGCCAAAGATCTGGCTCCTCTACCTATCGGGGACAGTGAAAAGGTGAAGGTAGGCGAGTGGGTACTGGCAATAGGCAACCCGTTTAACCTCTCTTCGACAGTGACCGCAGGGATCGTGAGTGCCAAAGGGCGTTCGACCATAGCGAAGGGCGAACTACAGATCGCTTCCTTTATCCAGACCGATGCTGCCGTAAATCCCGGCAACAGTGGAGGAGCTCTTGTAAACACCAAGGGCGAACTCATCGGTATCAACACGATGATCTACTCCAACACCGGCAACTATGCGGGCTACTCTTTTGCCGTACCTATGAGTATTGCTTCAAAAGTGGTAGCCGACATCAAAAAGTATGGTGCCGTACAGCGTGCGGTATTGGGTATCGTGGGCTCGAATATCGTATCCGACTTGACTCAAAAATATGATCTTAAAGTGAGCGAGGGCGCGGTGGTCATCAACTTTGCGGACTACAGCCCTGCCAAGACAGCCGGCATATTGGAGGGAGACGTGATCACTCGCATCAACAAGGTGGCTGTACGCAACATGGCCGAAGTACAGGAACAGATAAGCAAATACCGTCCGGGCGACAAGATAACTGTCACGGTAGACCGTAAGGGAAAGACTCAGGATATCTCCCTGACTCTCAAAAATATGCAAGGTACAACAGAAGTAGTCAACGGACTCTCAGCATCATCTCTCGGAGCAGCGTTCAAACCGCTCACAGAGGAACAGCGCAAAAAGTTTGGAATCAACCACGGTGTCTCTGTTGTCGGGGTAGACAATGGCAAGCTCAAGGATGCCGGTATCTCCAAGGGATTCATCATCCTCTCGATAAACAATGTAAAGGTCAATACGGCTGAAGATGTGGAAGCTATCGTCAAAGAAGTCATCGCCAACTCTCCCGACAAGGCGCTCTTCATCAAGGGGGCTTATCCCAACGGTAAGATCAAATACTTTGCAGTCGACCTCAGCTAAAAAAACGTCTTTCAATAATCAATAATTACTCTGTACCCCGAGGATTCGCACCAAGTGCGGTCTTCGGGGTTTTTATTTGATTTATAGAAATACCGCCTTTCTCTGCCCTGCTACAGACGCACCCTCCGCCGCTCCACAGCGAACTTATCAGACTGCCACTGAATAATTTTGGCTATCTTTGTTTGTTACAAATGTTTTTAGAAAGAGCTCCAAGATTTAGAGACTGATACAGATGAAGTTACGCCAGCGACTTTCGTATATTTTCAACAGTGGAAAGAATCCAAAATTCGTCTACTACATCCAAAATTATTTCCGGCTGTATCTCCAGCCCAAAGTATGCTTTCGCAAGCGTCTTCGTAGCCGCCTCGCACGTTTGGAAAAGCGAAGCGACAAGGAGTATATCATGGAGCGCGTCAACTACTACAATGCTCTCGGGACGACTCCACTGCCGGCAGATACTCCCCGTCTCCGAGACCATGGTATAGAGGAAAACAAAGTCTATTTCTTTGACACATACGAGTACACACGCTACTTCGATGATGACCTGAGATGGATGTTACTACCGGGAGACATCGTACATGTACCGGATCATCCCACGATCGTCAAAAGTCGTCCCTTGACAGAAGACAATGCCAATTCGGTACTGATGAAGCTGGACAAGGTGCGTCACTTTACGTTCATCAAGGATCATAAACCCTTCAAGGACAAGATGAACAAAGTCATATTCAGGGGCAAGACCGAGGACAAAGAGCCTCGTATACGCTTCATGGAAATGTACTTCGGACATCCGATGTGTGACTTGGGAGATGTCTCTCGTAGTTGCCCACGACAAGAATGGATCGTGGAAAAAATGACCCTTAGGGCTCACTTGGACTATAAGTTCATCATGGCACTTGAGGGCAATGATGTAGCAAGCAATCTGAAGTGGGTCATGTCGTCCAATTCTCTTGCCGTCATGCCTCGTCCGACATGTGAGACATGGTTCATGGAGGGAAAACTGATCCCCAATCACCACTATGTGGAGATCAAACCGGACTTCAGCGATCTCGAAGAAAGAGTCAACTACTACATAGCCCATACGGATGAGGCACAGCGCATCATCGACAATGCCAATGAGTATGTGAAACAGTTTTGGGACAAGGAGAGAGAAGAGCTTATCTCGCTACTCGTGCTCCAAAAGTACTTTGAAAAGACAAACCCCGGATACAAGTTGAAATAACCCCAAAAGGTCATGGAACTCACTCACAGAGTAAATATCCCCAAGTGGACAAGATTGTATGATCACAAGACAAAGTTCAGTCTGTGGGGGTCATGCTTTTCCTCGGAACTGACTCGTCACTTGTCTGACAATTTGTTTGATGTCATCCCCTCGCCATTCGGCATCATGTACAATCCTGCATCGATAGCCAAGGGGCTACGGCGGGTGATAGATGGGACACCGTTTGAAGAAGGGGATCTCTTCGTCCAAAATGAAACGTGGTATAGCAATATGCACCACGGAGACTATGCATCGGAAGATAAGGAGCTTGCTCTTGCGCGGATCAATGGCGAACTGTCCCGACTGCACAGAGCTTTCAGAGACATAAACGTGTGGGTGTTTACCTTTGGGACGTCTTACGTGTATGAAGAAAGCCGTGCACCACATGAAGTTGTCAACAATTGTCATCGTCGCCCGGCCAAGGACTTCCATCGCAGAAGGTTGAGTATAGATGAGATTGTCGAGCAGTGGGAGCCATTGTTGCATCACTTACTGGACATGGGAGGAGAAGTGATCTTCACCGTCAGTCCTATATGCCACTACCGCGACGGAGCACACGAAAGCCGCCTAAGCAAGGCAGTCCTTCTACTCGCAATAGATGAGTTGCAACGCAGATTTCCTTCTGTGAAATACTTCCCATCATACGAGATCATGACAGACGAACTGAGAGATTATCGCTTCTATGGTGAAGATCTCTCCCACCCTTCCCCGATAGCGGTAAAGTACATCATGGAACGTTTCACGGAGGCTTGCATCAACCCCAAAACAACCAAAGGTCCCCTCGTCCATTGGGAAAAATTGAGAAAACGCATGTCTCACAGACCGATGACAAAAGCTCCCGATAAGCTACGACAGCATTATTCGGGAATAATCCTGGAACTGGAAGATTTCAACTCTCAGCTCCACCATCCCTCAGTACAAGAAGCTATCAAACATTTCCAATCTCTAATGGATCAATTGTAATCAAAGATGACAGCTTATCCTTTATCCACCATCGCAACAATACTCGGATCTGCCTTTGCTCACAAGGAAGATCCCATGATAGATATACTGCTCACCGACAGTCGTTCGCTTACCTATCCGGAGCGCACACTTTTCTTTGCCATAGTCACACACAAGGGCAACGGACATGACTACATCGAAACGCTCTACCGTCAGGGGGTGAGGAGCTTTGTCATCTCACAAGGAAAGTATGGAGATAGTTGTCCTGAAGCGTTCTTCATACGTGTTCCGTCAGCCCTTGAGGCTCTCCAAAAGATAGCCAAGACTCATCGGTCTTCATTGACGATACCTGTCGTGGGTATAACCGGGAGCAACGGCAAGACAACACTCAAAGAAATATTGTATCAGCTGTTGCACCACCGGATAAGAGTCGGACGATCACCTAAAAGTTACAACTCATCCATCGGTGTACCTTTGTCACTATGGAGCATCGAACAAACCGATGAAATAGCGCTCATCGAGGCCGGTATATCCAAACCTGACGAGATGAAGGTACTCGAAGGGATGATAACCCCCAACATCGGTATCATCACCAATATCGGAGAAGCTCACCAAGAGAATTTCGTCTCTCTGCAACAGAAGTGCATCGAAAAGCTACACCTCTTTGCCCATTCAGATACGATCATCTGCTCTGCCGATGATACCGTAATACAAGAGGGATTGAAAACTCTCAGACTCTCGGAGAAAGTTTTTGCATGGAGCATGACGAATAAAAGTGCACCGGTCTTTGTGCACGGTGTGGAGAGAGGCAAGGAAGAGACTCTACTCAAACTAAGCATACTCGGACAGGAGCGAAAGTACAAAGTCCCATACACGGATGAGGGCTCTATCCATGACGTGCTGCTCGCCATTACTTTTTTGGCAAAAGTATATCCGAATATACTCGAAGAGGCCGAAGCCTTTTCTCACCTTGAACCTATCTCCATGCGCCTCGAAGTCATCGAAGGTAACGGAGATATGATGCTCATTAACGATACCTACAACTCCGACTTTGACTCCTTCCGTATAGCCCTTGACTATATGACGAGACGTAATACAGAGGGGAAAACCATGGTACTGATGGTGTCCGATATCTACGAGAGCGGCACTCATCCCTCCGTCTTATATCAGCGTATGGCCGACCTTGTGTCTCGCCACCATATCTCCGAAGTCTATGCCATAGGAGAGGAATTGGCCCGATATGCATCCTTGTTCAAAGTGCCCACGACCTGCTACCGCACGACAGACGACCTTATCTCTGCTCTACGTCACACTCAGCTGGAAGGCAAAGTGATACTCCTCAAAGGGGCACGCTCAGCCCGATTCGAGAAGATAGTACAGACACTCGAAAGGCATACCCACCAGACCATCCTTGATGTCAATCTCAGCAACATCATCCACAACTTCAACTACTACAAAAATCTCCTCCCTCATGGGACACGTATAGTCTGTATGGTCAAAGCTTTTGGCTATGGCACAGGCTCTTACGAGATAGCACGGACTCTCATGGAGCAACGCTGCGACTATCTTGCCGTAGCTGTAGTGGACGAAGGCAAAGCCCTGAGAGATAAAGGTATAGATATGCCCATCATCGTGATGAATCCCGAGCGTTCTGCCTTTGCCCGAATGATTGAATATCGCCTGCAGCCGGAGATATACAGTCTCCAACTCCTCAAAGACTTCATCAAAGTTGCCGACAACATAGGCGAACATCACTACCCCATCCACCTCAAATGGGATACGGGAATGCATCGCATGGGATTGAGAATGGAGATGGTAGACCAACTCCTTGAGCTGCTCAGGGACACCTCTGCGGTGCGTGTCGCATCGGTCTTTACTCACCTGGCTGTCGCAGATGATCAGAGTGAAGATATATTCACCCTCGGCCAATTGAACAAAATCAAGGAGATATCGGCACAACTTTCGGCAAAAGTGCCTTACCCGTTTTATACCCATGCTCTCAACACGGCAGGTATCACACGATTTGCCGATCATGCGATGGATATGGTGCGCTTGGGAATAGGTCTGTATGGTATCTCTCCGCTCGGAGAATCAGCAGAAGGACTGCGCCCTGTTGCGGGACTACGTACGATCATACTCCAAGTGCAAGAAGTGCCGGCAGGCGAAACCATCGGTTATGGCCGTAGGGGCAAAGTATCCCGTCCCTCTCGCATAGCAATCATCCCGATCGGATATGCCGACGGGATCGATCGCAGGCTTGGCAATGGCAATCTGACCATGAGGACAGCCGATGGCACCCTCGTCCCCACGATAGGTAATATCTGCATGGATACACTCATGCTCGATGTCACCGATGCCCCCATGGCTGTGGAGGGAAGCGAGATAACGGTCTTTGATGAGACCTTACCCGTCGAACGCCTTTCCGATGCCATCGGGACTATTCCCTATGAGATACTATCACGTCTCTCTCCTCGTGTGGCCCGACGTTACTTTAATGAGTAGCCCTCCCGATAGGATATCCATTATCTGATGCAAAAAGAGTCCGATGAGATCTACGTGACCTCATCGGACTCTTTTTGTATCGTATCAGAATGCACTCCCGATAGTCGAAATCCGGCTCAAAAGAAGGAAAAGAAAAAGGTAGACAACGTTCGAAAACAATGTGCCTACCTTGATGAATGAAGTTGTCTAACTTGACGCATCAAGTTAGACAACCTTTTTCAGACAAAATAATACTTAGGAGAAAATCAACTGATAAGCCCCCAGTCTTTCTCGTGTTTGAGGATATCTGTGATCTGTTGGCGCAAAATCAGATTAAGGGGAGACTCGAGAAGGGGGTCATCGTGAAGAATTTGTTCGACAAGATTGACACAAAATTGGACAATCCGACCGTCTTTTGCGAGGTTGGCAATCTTGAAATCCAACCCGATACCGCTTTGGCGAACCCCTTCCATATCTCCGTGCCCTCGGAGCTTGAGGTCTTCTTCGGCAATACGGAAGCCATTAGTAGTTTCGACCATGATACCGATGCGTTTACGAGAGTCCTCACCAAGGTTGTTACCGGTCATGAGCACACAATAAGATTGTTTGCTGCCACGCCCCACACGTCCACGTAACTGGTGCAACTGAGAAAGCCCAAAACGCTCAGCGCTCTCGATGACCATGACGGTGGCATTGGGGACATTGACACCGACCTCTATCACGGTGGTAGCAACGAGGATATCGGTCTTGCCGGAAACAAAAAGGGACATGGCTTCCTCTTTTTCCGCAGGCTTGAGTTTACCATGCACTATGCCGATATTTCGTGTAGGGAAAGCTTCCTTGAGCATTTCAAATCCTTCTTCAAGGCTCTTGTAGTCCATCTTTTCGCTTTCCTCAATGAGCGGGTGGACGACATACACCTGTCGTCCCTCCTCGATCTGATCACGAATGAAAAAATTGAGTTCGGGACGGTTGCTCTCGTAATAATGTGCCGTGCGGATCGGTGTCCGGCCGGGAGGCAGTTCGTCTATCACAGAGACATCGAGATCACCATAGAGGGTCATTGCCAAGGTACGAGGGATAGGCGTGGCGCTCATGATAAGGATATGCGGGTGGACGTGATGATTTTTCTCCCACATGATGGAGCGCTGATTGACACCGAAACGATGTTGCTCGTCTATCACCGCAACGGCCAACCGACGGAACTGCACATAGTCCTCAATAAGGGCATGGGTACCTACCAAGATATTGATCGAGCCGTCTGCGATACCGGCAGTGATCTCCCTCTTCTCTTTCGCCTTTGTGGAACCGGTAAGCAAACGGATAGAGGTGCTCAGGGGAGCAAGCAACTGACTGAGACTCTCATAGTGCTGTCGGGCAAGGATTTCGGTAGGGGCCATCATACAGGCCTGATAGCCATTGTCGACAGCAAGAAGCATAGTCAACAATGCCACGACAGTCTTCCCACTGCCGACATCGCCCTGAACGAGACGATTCATCTGCTTTCCGGTCTGGAGATCCGTGTGTATCTCTCGGACGACCCTCTTCTGTGCTTCGGTAAGATCAAAGGGTAGGACTTCGCTGTACAGACGCTTGAATTCCTCACCGACCTTAGGCAACAAAATGCCCTCCGTCTCATGTCGGCGCTTCTCCTTGAGATACTGCATCCTGAGACGCACATAGAAGATCTCTTCCATCTTGAGCCTTGCAGAAGCCCGACGTAACATATCTTCGTCCTCCGGTGCATGTATCTGACGGAGAGAGTCCTGCAGAGAAAGCATGTTATAGTGCTCGATGATGTATGAAGGAAGAGTTTCGGGGATTTTATCCTTGATGAGATCAAGGAGTTTGTACACGAGTTCGCTGATAAACTTGGAGTTGAGGGAGAGCTTTTTCATCCTCTCGGTGGTCGAGTACATGGGATAGAGCTTGCCTGCACTTGCCTGCTTGGGATTTTTGAGATCATCAACCTCAGGATGGGCAATGCTATAAGTGTTGCCAAAGCGAGTAGGCTTACCGAAGATGAGATAAGGGGTATTTAGTTTAAGATGGTCTCGGAAATAAGGAATGCTATTGAACCACACGAGTTCGATCTCACCATAGGGATCTTGAAAGATAGCTTTGAGCCTCTTACGATTACCTTCCCCCTCAATGGACTTTGAAGTGATAACCCCTTTGAGTTGGATATAAGGCAACTGTTCATTCACCTCTACGGTTTTGTAGATGCGGGTACGATCGATATGTTTATAAGGGAAATAGTAGAGTAAATCACGATAGGTGCGGACACCGATCTCCTTGGCAAACACCTTTGCTCGATGCTCGCCCATTCCGGGGAGATACTTGATATCAGTGTCCAACAGTGCACGCATATCAGTCAGCTTTGGAAGCTATCCATTCGCCAAGGATCATGTCCTTGGGTGTTGTTATCTTGATGTTGTACTCACTACCGGGGACAACACTCGGAGGTATTTCAAGCAGAGCCCCGACCAAAGAAGCATCATCGGTAAAGGTTGTTGTGCCCCCCCTGTCGATATACTCATCATAAGCCATTCTCAGCACCGAAGCATCAAAGACTTGAGGAGTCTGCACGAGTGCTACTTCCGATCTGTCTACGGGGACATAAGTACCCTCTATGTTCAGACGTACAGAATCAGTGCATGGAACAATGGGGATAACCACCGCAGCCTTATCCCCAAAAAGTCGACTCAAAAGCTGTTCATCAACAAAAGGTCTTACCCCATCATGTACACCTATCCTATCGATGTCTCGAGGCATGGCAGAAAGTGCATTGAGCACACTTTCGGTACGAGTTTCTCCCCCTGCAACGATGGAAATATGATGCTCTTCTTGCCCTATGGACAATAATTCTCTGACAAATGTAAGATCGCTCTCAGGGACAGCAACGACAATGAACATATCTCCATCATATGCCCTAAGAGCATCTACAGTACGGACAAGGATAGGTTTACCCCCAATTTCAAGATATTGCTTGGGGATCTCTCCGCCCATACGCAGGCCTTTACCTCCCGCAACAACGATACATCCCTTCTTCATCTCTCGTATCTCTTACAGATTTCCCACATAACTATCCCCGCAGCAACCGAAACGTTCATCGAGTGCTTTGTCCCATACTGGCGGATCTCTATACACCCATGACCGGTATCTATCACAGCTTGATCAACACCTTTGACCTCATTACCCATGACAAGAGCAATAGGTTTGAGCGGTACTTTATCAGCAAATTCGTCAAGGAAAACACTTCCCTCTGCCTGCTCTACACACCAGACTTCATAACCTCTTGCTACCAAAGCCTTGACGCACTCCAAAGTACTTTCATGATAAGACCAGGACACAACTTCTTCAGCACCTAATGCCGTTTTATGAATATCGGGATGCGGAGGACGGGCACTTATCCCACAAAGGCACAAATGTTCTATGCGTAAGGCATCTGCAGTTCGGAAGATAGACCCGATATTATTCATGCTCCGGACATTGTCTAAAACGACCGTAACGGGGACTTTCTCCGCAGATAAAAACTCTGCCGGAGTCAGGCGTTCCATCTCCTGTATACTCAGTTTACGCACCATCAGCTCTGAGGTTTTAGCATTTGTACGATCTTCACTGCCTCGACAGCCTCTCGGACATCATGCACTCTCAGGATATGTGCTCCATGCAGTAAGGCAAAGGTATTCAGTATGGCTGTACCGTTGAGAGCTTCCTGAGGAGTTGTACCCAAAAGCCTATATATCATACTCTTCCGAGATATCCCGACAAGGAGAGGGAGTTCAAGGACTGCAAATTTGTCCATCTCTCTCATCAGTTCATAGTTCTGCTCAAGAGTCTTACTAAATCCAAATCCCGGATCAAGGATGATATCCTTAATTCCGGCCTCGCGAGCCTGCCGGATAGGTTGAAGGAGTTCCGATATGACAACATCCGTCACCTTACCCTCATACTCCGTCAAGCTCTGCATCGTCTTTGGAGTTCCACGCATATGCATCAATATATAAGGCACTTGCAACTCTCCGACAGTCCGATACATATCATTGTCAAGCAATCCACCTGAGACATCATTGACAAGAGCAACCCCACCGATCTCTACCGCTTTACGAGCGACCTCAGATCTGAACGTATCCACCGATACTGTCACATCAGGATAATCTTTACGCAAGACATCAAGGACCATGGACACTCGTTCCCATTCCTCCTGTGGAGAAACCTCTACGGCATCCGGACGTGTCGAATACCCTCCGACATCGATCATCTCACCACCTTCTGCAAGTATCTGCTCTATGCGTTCATGTATGGCGCGCTTTCCTCGGATGCGGCTACCGGCATAGAAAGAGTCGGGAGTATGATTGAGTATCCCCATGACCACCGGACGCTCTCCGAGATCAAGCAGTCGGCCACGAATATTGACAAGTAGATTTGGATTCATATTACTGGATTTATTCTCTTTGTAACAAATTTAACGATTATATTTGCAATGGCTCGAGAGAACTGCCACAATTCATGCTAAAAAGTAAAGTATATGATGACAATACAACGACTGTACGAAGTCTACAACCTTCATCCCAATATCTGCACAGATACCCGAAAACTACAAAAGGGAGATCTTTTTTTTGCTTTACATGGAGCTAACTTTGATGGCAATGATTTTGCTCTCAAAGCTCTCGAACTTGGAGCTTCTCATGTCGTCGTAGATAGAGATATTGCACCGGAAGACCCTCACTATCTTGTCGTTGAGGATACACTTTCTGCTCTGCAATCCCTTGCCACATATCATCGTAAACAACTCAACATACCCGTCATAGGTATAACGGGGACCAATGGTAAAACGACAACCAAAGAACTGATTCGCTCTGTCCTTTCGCGCCGATATAATCTCCTTGCAACCGAGGGTAATCTCAACAACCACATCGGCGTACCACTTACGGTACTGAAGATCCGACCTGATCATCAGATGGCTCTCGTAGAAATGGGAGCAGGAGCTCCCGGAGAGATAGAGACGCTCGTTGAGATCGCTCGCCCTACGGTAGGATTGATCACCAATATCGGCTTGGCACACTTGCAAGGATTTGGCTCCATCGAAGGGGTATTGCGTACCAAAAGTGAGTTGCCGGTTTTCCTCCTTGCAAACGGAGGTACTTTTCTTCTTAATGCCGATGACCCTCTATTGGTGGAAAAGTGGAGCGTATTCACGCAACTAACCTACGGTACCCGGGGTAGCTTTGTGCAAGGAGACGTAGCCGGACACTTACCTTTCCTTGACGTCAATATTGATGGAAAAGCAATCCACTCACGACTCGTCGGAGCGTATAATCTCATCAATATCCTTGCAGCAGTGGCTGTCGGCAGATACTTTGAGATTCCTGACCAAGAAATTTATCAAGGGATTGAGGAATACACCCCGACCAACAACCGCTCTCAACTCATCCATGGAGCAAGGGGACTACAACTCATCGTAGATGCCTACAATGCCAACCCCTCAAGCATGTTCGCAGCGATCAACAATCTCATAGAATCTCCGGCATCACACAAGGTGGCAATTCTCGGAGACATGCTCGAACTCGGAGAAGCTTCCGATGGAGAACATCGTAAGATAGTAGACCTACTTCGCTCTCATCCGGAAATCGAAGTAATCCTCTGCGGTCAGCACTTCAAGGGCATAAAAGGCAACAATTATCCCACATTTGAGACTTCCGAAGAGGTTGCAGAGCACCTCAAAGTCCACTCCCTAAAAGCCGAAAGTCTTGTACTTATCAAGGGATCTCGAGGTATAGCTCTTGAGAAAGTACTTCCACTGCTCTCTCCCAATTCCTGAATACCCGTCAATATTCCTCCCCTATGGGAGCAGGGACGAGGTTAAGACAACCTCCCGCCGCTCCGATCGTTTTCAGTCGATTTGGGCGTATGTTGCTACACTATTGTAGGTAACGCCAGTTCGATTTAAGCACAAGTGGGTAGTTTAGGATTTCTGACGATTTCAAT
>NZ_JAUMXC010000013.1 GCF_030529325.1 Porphyromonas sp.
CCTCTCACTCTCAATCACTTGCCCTCCATCTGCTCTCCAATGCCCTTTTCTCGAATAGTTGTTGTCTAACTTGATGAATTAAGTTGTCTAACTTGACGTCTCAAGTTAGACAACCTTTTTTGGGAGGAAAAAAGAACCCCCGAGAGCATGCTTAAAAGCACAGCACTCGGGGGTTCTATCATTGCAAGTCCGTTTTTATCTTTCACTGTCTATATCAAAGACGGATGAAGACTCTGTTTTCTATCATTCGGGGCAAAGTTTTTGCAAGTCGGTGATTGATGGGATGGATTATTTTTCCAATCTTCGTGCAAAAATCACACAGAGATGAAGCGAATAGAAGTCGTTGCGGCCATCATCAGAGACGGAGATATGTATCTCGCCACACAGCGAAAGGGTGGAGAGTGGGATGGGTATTGGGAGTTCCCTGGCGGAAAGATCGAAGCCGGAGAGACGCATCAAGAGGCCCTCCTGCGGGAGATCCGCGAAGAACTTGATGTCCTCATCAATATCGGCGACAGGCTCTGCACCGTGGAGTACGACTATCCGACGTTTCACCTCACGATGCACTGCTACCTCTGCGCATTGTCGGAGGGAGAGCCCAAGCTGTCGGATCACAAAGCCATGCGAAAACTAAAGGCCTCCGAGCTGCATACCCTGACATGGCTCCCTGCCGATATCGAAGTGGTTGCACATCTTTAGGAAAGGGAATGCTTTTGCCCTACTAAAAAACGCGTCTGAGTGGACTTTTCAAAGTCTGCATATAATTTAACAAAAGGCTTTGCGTACAAAAAAATATGCCTATATTCGCGGAGCATTAACCGAAATAAAATCGACATATTATGTTTTCTAAGCACCATCAACTTTTGTCCAAAGTAAGCATAGTCTTTTTGGCTCTATTGATCTTCACGAATATCGTATACTTTGAAGCTTCGTACACATCCCAAACGATATGGATAATGCTCATAATATATGCAATCCAGACAATGCTCTTGCGAGGAGATAAATGCACTTTGAGGAGCTTTAGTATCGTCATGTCTCTTGTTTGTGCAGCATCCATAGGACTGGGCTTATATTGGTATTCCATAGGGGATATGTCGGGAGCAAAGAGTGCCGCCGGAAGCCTTGTGTCAATGGGGGCATTAACCCTCCTTGAAATCATCGCCTTCAAGAAAAGACACGAGACTGCAGAGGAAATCCTCTAAGAGTCAACCAAATACTCAGCACAACATCAAAAGGACTGCTTCTCTGTAAGGGGAATGCAGTCCTTGTTTTTTGAAGAAAACAGATGTCATCGGTTGGTGCTGAAACCGACAAAAAGGTAAATTACGACACTTGAAGGTCTCGAAGCTGTGCGCATACATCCTGCGATGCACCTCGGAAGCATCAGCAAAAAAGGTCTGCACCAACTCGTGCATAAGGATATGGCATAGTGTCCCGGCTATATTGAAGCGGTGATAGTCTCCAATCTCATTCGCAAAGGCTCTCTAAAAGGGATGATAATATCGGGGTACGTATCTCCATTATGACAACATCGGCTACGTCTTGTCTCCAAATTTATCGGGACCAACCGGCAATAACCCCTATCAATCTCACTGTATAATCGTCAAAGATACAGGCAAACAAGAGTATCACTACCATAAATCGGCAGTCTTCATTTGAAGCCGATAAAACTTCTGATCTGTAGCATATAGGGACAGTGTCGCATACCCTGATACTGTTTTGAAAACACTAAACTCAAGTTGTTGGTAAAAATAGGAGTATAGGAAACCCAATACGATTACACCACTGCAAATGGGATTGCGAATAAAATGCAATCGAAAACCCGGGTAAAGTGATCATAGAGAGTGGGCGCGTACCAGTGTTCAAAGAAGACCGGACAAAGATGAGCGCCCCAAAAGACCCTTACAATCCGGTAGAACATGAGTAACTAACCGCATGATAAAAAGTGACCTGATTCTTTAATGTAGATCGAATTGGTATTGTGTTAAGGTTGGATGCCCATATCCAAGATTTAAACATTATATAACATTTCCTTGCTTACAAGCATATGTTTTATTAGTATGTTTGCAAAACATTAATCTATAACTAATGTTAATTTTATTTTCTATGAAAAAGACAATCATTACTTTAGCGATTGCCTTGGTTGCAATTGTCGGGATTGCGGCTTCCAAGCCTTCCCAAATTGTTACATCTTGTGGAAAAGTTGTTATACTTATTCCGGGATGTATAAAGACATGAAAGAATATCTCCAAGTTCTCAAGGAAGTCGATGAAGCTTATTGTGGTGGAGGCATATAGTATTTATTTTTATATCTGCATATAATATATCGTGAAGAGGTTTTATTTATTCCCCTTGGTCATCATTATTCACATTCTATGTTTCAGAGGAGCCTTGGCCCAGTATCCCCGTATAGAGGATCCCTCTACTGTGAACTCCATACCAAATGACACTGTCAAAAAAGAAGTATTAGACTACACTCAATGGCGAATTTACTACGACTATACAATCAAAAAAAAAGCTAATGATCCTTACTCTATACGTAACACTATTGCATTGCTACAAATAGGACAACGGGCGACTGTATTTCGGGATTATCACAGCTTCCGTACAGACTCTATGCTCGATGTCAATGCCAAAGCAAAAAGGCTTCCGTCTGAGTATATCAATGAGCTTCTCAAAGAAAATCATAAGTCTCAGTTTGCCCATGTTGTGGCGTATGATCGTCGCACAAAGGGATGGACTGAGCAACAATCTGTACCTTCTGAGATGAGGAGCAGGTATAGTGAGGCCTCTATTCCAATGGCATGGACAACTGTGAAAGGTGATACTCTGATCGCCGAGTATAAGTGCCACAAAGCAGTTGCTAAATATAGAGGGCGAGACTACATCGCCTGGTACACCGAAGAGATTAATATGCCGTACGGCCCATATAAATTTTATGGGCTGCCCGGATTAGTCATGAAGGTCGAGGATACTCTTGGTCATCATGTGTTTACGTTTAGGGGGATGGAGCAAGTAAAGAAGTATGAGCCGATCTATATAAATTCATCCAACCTTGTCATAAGAGACAGAGAGACTCACCGAAAGATTCTCAGAAATGCAATCGAAAATCTCAGTAAAACGATTACCGAGAGTGGTCGTATACAAGTCTCCAAAGAGGATAGAGCAAGCCTCAACGCAAAAAAAACGCCTTACAACCCCATAGAGCTTGAGTAACTCTTGTGATGAGGTTGAAAGTCATCCTCCTTATGCTCCTCCTATTGGGGAGTAATACGACCTTTTGGGCGCAGACTGCAACGGAAGGATCCCTCAAAGTCACTGTCCTTGACGCCGGTGACAAACGCCCTGTGGCTGATGTCGTATGTCGGGTCTTGTCTGCCGAAGGGCAGATGGTGAATTATGCCTTGACCAATGAAGAGGGGATGGTGGAACTTTCTTTGGATGGAGGTGTGGAGGTGTCTTTCTCACTCATTGATTATACCCGTTTGAAGTTGCCCATCGGCGAACTGAGACGACTCGGCGGGCGGATCGAACTGATCTCGAAACCCGAACAACTCCGCGAAGTGCAGGTAAATGCACCCCCTATAAAACTCGAAGGGGACACGCTCAAGTACAATGCCGGCTCATTCGTCAGTAAAGGAGATAAGTACCTTGAGGACTTGTTGCGCAAGCTCCCCGGCATCACGATCTCGAAAACGGGACACATATCCTACCAAGGCGAGCCTATCAGTAAGTTCTACATCGAGGGGCAAGACCTCCTCGGGCATCGTTACAACCAAGCTACACGCAATATGTCTGTCGAAGCAGTGGCGCAGGTGCAGGTGCTCGAAAATCATCAGAATGTGCGTGCCCTCAAAGGGAAGGTCTTCACGGACAAAGCAGCCCTCAATATCAAGCTCAAGGACTCATACAAGGTACGCCCTTTCGGCGAAGTGGCCATCGGTGGTGGAGTTGCTCCCGAGATCTGGAGCAACAGGCTCTTCACCGCCATCATAGGTCGGACAAACCAGATGATGATCACAGGAAAGATGAACAATAGCGGTACTGACCTCTCGAGCGATAATATCGAACACTTCGACCTCCTCAACAGCGATCTTCATATACCGGCACCCGAAACTTTCGTTTCGCAAAAGTCGATAAACGCACTACCAGACTTCGAAGAGCGCTTTCTCTTTAACAACGCCAAGGTCTGGAGCATCAACGGTCTCCGGCGCACAGGAGAGACCTCTCACATCCGACTGAACCTCTCGGGCTATGCCGACAGGATCTACCGTGAGGACCGTAGTATCAACAAGTACGGTGGTCCGATGCCGGTCGAGGTCGATGAACGCAATCGCTTGCTGAACAAGACAGAGTCCTACAACGGCGCAATCTTTTACGAACTCAACTCTGATAAGACTTTCCTATCCAATGAACTCTCCGGGGTGCTATCCTCCGACAGGCAGGAGCGTGAAGTCCTTTCGCACGCTACATCGGAGATCCGCCAAGCCTCGGACTTCGCTCCCCGTCATGTCCAAAACACTTTCAATGCGACATTCACCCTTGGAGATCAGGTCTTCGTCATCAAGTCTCGCACCCGCTATCATCATGATTACGAGCACCTTGACTTCATCACCGACAAGTCGCCAAACGCTACGAGACAAGAGCTCAAACGGCACTCGTGGGTTAGTCGTAACTTCCTCAACACTTCCGTCCCTCTTTGGGGGAGACATAGGGTGGGTGTGGAAGCCTTCTTCAACCTTGTCAGTCGTGACTTCGAGAGTGTTGTCAGTGCTGAGCCGAAGGGTAATACATCTTTCGGAGAGATCGAGGCCGGAGTGTCTCCTTCTTACAGATGGAAGTATGCCAATTCGGCCCTGTCGTTTTCCGTACCATTGGGCTACATCTCCACGCGATTGGATATGGGAGAGGAGAAGGAGAAGCGAGAATATTGGTTTATGATGCCTGAAGTAGACTATCACCACCGCATCGGAAGTCTGTGGCAAGCTTCGGCAAGGGCTTCATTCCGCCGATCGGGTAGCTACGAGTCTTTCTACGCACCCGGAGCTCTGTACCGCGACTACCGTAGCCTCCACCGACCCTTACCTTTGTTACGAGTGAATAGTTCGACCTCTATCTCTTCGACCTTACGTTACAAGGATCTTGCCGAAATGTTATTCGGACACTTCCTGCTCACCTACACGGCACGACACAAGGAGGCTTACAACGATGTTCACCACGAGCAGGAGCAGTCCACGACGAAAGCCATCCGCAATTCACACCTCTCCCACAGTGTTTTTGTGCTCATGTCGATCGACAAGACATTCACCGACATAGGTCTCGGAGTCAGAGGCTCGCTCGACTACAACTTTAATAAGATGCCCGTCTCCCGTGCTTCCAAACGCTTCAATATGTCTGCTCACATGCTGATACCCGGTATGGAAGTTACGTTCCGCAAGTGGGAAAACTCGATATTCAGTTATACCCTCATGTCGCCCATCTTTCGCGAGTTCAGCCCGTACAGCCCCAAGGGGTTCAACATGCAGTTGCGCCAAGTCTTCTACACCTCTTTCGGCATCGGAGAAAAGTGGCATGGCGGTGCCAAATGGCAACACACCATATCCAAAGGGCTTGGTGACAATCATGAGCACCACCACTTCTGTGATGCCTACCTCACCTATACTCCCACCCGCCGTGTAGATCTCAGCCTGAAGGTCACCAACCTCTTCAACCACAACCGCTACTCATCCTCGGAGATCAATGACATCGACTACTACTCCTACGAAGTCATCCTCCGCCCGAGAGAATTTCTCCTCTCGTGCCTCTTCCGCTTCTGATATATGTGGAGGAGTAGGGCATTCTTTTGTCACTGATGGACTTGCTTGGTATGCCGGCGGCGATCTGAAGAAAACAAATATCCGTACCACTGCAGACTTGAACTACCAGCGGAGCCGGATGGTTATCGCCTTGCATCCCATTGATGATGAAAACGTTGAGTATCAATAACCGTTCCTTGGGGAAAGTGCCCTGAATAAACATAGATTATTTTACCACATAGCCGATGAGAACTCTCTGCCTCTTCGTTACAAGGTCCACAAAACAGCAGGAGTGGGGAAAGACTATAAAGCCAATAGTTTCTTATTCCATTGTCTTTTGGTGATCTCTGTTTGTCCTGCTTGATCCATAATGTTATTTTTGAGGCTGTTGCGCTGCAATGACACAAAAAAACATGATACAAAAATCTCCCCCTTCGAGTGGTTCCAAAAACGACAAAAAGCCCTCAAAACAGCAAGCAAAAAAGTCAGAAAAAAACTGTATCTTTGTTCATCATTGTGCAAGAACGGAAGCACCCTCATCCATGCAGTCGTGCAACCGGTAAATTCACTTATCAATCACATATTATGAGCGAAGAAATTTTGGAGCAAAATGCTCAATATGACTCATCCAATATTACGGTACTTGAAGGTCTCGAAGCCGTGCGTATGCGTCCTGCGATGTACATCGGGGACATCAGCGAAAAGGGTCTGCATCACCTCGTGTATGAGGTCATAGACAACTCTATCGATGAGGCTATGGCGGGCTATTGTACCAACATCGAAGTGGAAATCAACGAAGACAACTCGATATCGGTACATGACAACGGCCGCGGTATCCCTGTGGACATCCACGAGAAGCAGGGTAAGTCGGCTCTCGAGGTCGTCCTCACGGTGCTCCACGCAGGGGGTAAGTTTGACAAGGGATCATACAAGGTCTCCGGAGGTCTCCACGGTGTGGGGGTTTCTTGTGTCAATGCTCTATCCACTCACCTGCGTGCAGAGGTGTACCGTGATGGCAAGATATACATGCAGGAGTACTCCAAGGGTATACCTCAGTCAGAGGTAAAGGTGATAGGAGAGACAGACAGGACGGGAACTTCGATAACGTTCAAACCCGACAGTTCTATCTTCACAGTCACCGAGTACCAGTACAAGACCCTCGCAGACAGAATGCACGAGTTGGCATTCCTCAACGCAGGGATACGCCTCCGCATCACCGACTATCGTGTGAGGGACGAAGAGGGCAATCCTAAGACTCAGGAGTTTTATTCCGAAGAGGGATTGAGAGAGTTTGTGACTTATCTCGATGCCAGCAAAGAGCCTCTCATCGATGATGTGATCCACATCGTAACAGAGCGTCAGGGCATACCTGTGGAGGTGGCGATGACTTACAACACTTCTTACAACGAGAATGTGTACTCGTATGTCAATAACATCAACACCATCGAAGGGGGTACGCACCTTGCGGGATTCCGCAGAGCACTCACTCGTACGCTGAAGAAATATGCAGAGGACTCAAAGATACTTGAGAAAGAAAAGATAGAGGTCTCCGGAGATGACTTCCGTGAGGGTCTCACTGCCGTGGTATCTATCAAGGTGGCAGAGCCTCAGTTTGAAGGTCAGACCAAGACCAAACTCGGTAACTCGGAAGTAGCCGGTGCGGTGGATACAGCCGTGGGCGAAGTCCTCGCTGCTTACCTCGAAGAGCATCCCAAAGAAGCTCGCTTCATAGTAGACAAGGTTGTCCTTGCGGCGAAGGCTCGTATCGCGGCTCGCAAGGCTCGTGATATGGTACAACGCAAGGGGCCCATGTTTGGCGGTGGACTTCCGGGCAAGCTCTCGGACTGTCGCAGTCGTGATCCTCAGAAGTGTGAGATATTCCTCGTCGAGGGAGACTCTGCGGGTGGTACGGCAAAGAAGGGCCGTGACTCGATGTTCCAAGCGATCCTGCCTCTACGTGGTAAGATCCTCAACGTCGAAAAGGCTATGCACCACAAAGTCTTGGAAAACGAAGAGATCCGCGCCATGTACACGGCTCTCGGGGTAACCATCGGAACAGAGGAAGATCCCAAGGCGCTCAACATCGCCAAACTGAGATACCACAAGGTCATCATCATGACGGATGCCGACGTCGACGGTGCTCACATCGCGACACTCATCCTGACCTTCTTCTTCCGCCATATGCGTGTGCTCATAGAGCATGGTTATATCTATCTGGCTACGCCACCTCTCTACCAGTGCAAAAAGGGTGATATCAAGGAATACTGTTGGACAGATGCCGACCGTCAGGTTTTCATCGAAAAGTATGCTGCCGGTAACGAGGGACAGGTCGTGACCCAACGTTATAAGGGTCTCGGTGAGATGGATGATGATCAGCTCTGGGAAACAACAATGGACCCTGAACAAAGATATCTCAAGCAGGTAACTATCGACAACGCCGCAGAAGCAGATAGGATATTCTCCATGTTGATGGGTGAAGATGTGGCTCCTCGCAGAGACTTCATCACCGACAATGCCAACTACGCTCGCATCGATGCTTAAAGGATAAGTACAGAGCGAATCTAAATACATAAAGGGATGAAGAGTACCCTCCAAGTGTAATTGCAGAGCGATAGTTCTCAAAAACAGCGGAAGAGGCTCTTCATCCCTTTTTTCTTTTTTCCTAAAACACAACGTACACCGATGATAATAAGCAATACCACCCCGATCTCCGAGATCCGTTTTTCGTTGGAAGAAATACGGAACAACATCCTTGCTCAAGAAATAGACCGGAAAGAAACTCCTCTGGTGGGGATATCGGGCAATCACAATGAAGATGAGACGACACTGACAGACACTTATGCAGAGAGTGTGAGACGGGCAGGAGGTATCCCTATGATCATCCCATTCAGCACCGATCCCAAACTGATCACAGAGTGTGTCTCCCGGTGCGATGCCATCATCATGTCGGGAGGTGGAGATCTGATGCCGGCATGGTTCGGAGAAGCGCCTTCGCCCAATATGGGAAAAGCAAATACACACAAGGACTTTTTTGATCTTTCGATCATCCATGCAGCCCTCCGCTTCTCGATCCCTGTATTGGCAATATGTCGTGGGATGCAGCTTGCCAATGTGGTATTGGGAGGCAAGTTGTATCAAGACATACCAAGCCAATGTCCCGGTGCAATCGGGCACAACCAGTCGGCTTCCCGATATGAAGTTTGGCACAGTGTCAGTGTACACCGTGAAGGGCGTCTGAAGGACATCCTCGGCTGCGAAGAGCTGATGGTCAATTCGTTCCATCACCAGGCAGCATCTACACTCCCGCCATGCACCACTGTTACGGCAGTAGCTCCTGACGGCATCATAGAGGGAGTGGACTATTATCCCGAGCACAATATCCTGGCTGTCCAATGGCATCCCGAGGCTTTGGCATGTCATGGCATGGAGCCACATGGGAAGCTCTTCGACTTCATCGTCGGAGAGGGACGTCTCTACCGTCTGGCACGCAAGCTCCATGCGTCTATGCTGACAGCGGATACCCACTGCGACACACCGATGATATTTTCGGGAAAAGATGATTATGACTTTACGCAACGAGCAGAAAAGGCTCTTGTCGATCTGCCTCGCATGACAGATGGAGGACTTGATGTGTCTTTCATGGTGGCTTATATCCCTCAAGATCCGCTTTCTGAAGAAGGGTACAAAAAAGCCTATGACTACACAGAAAGAACGCTGGATGCCATAGATACAGTAATGTCCAAAACAGAGGGCAAGGCTGTCGTTGCACGCCTTTCGGACGAACTCATAAGCAATAAAAGCGCCGGGAAAAAGAGCATTGTAAAGGGAATAGAGAACGCTTACCCCATGGGTAAAGATCTGTCTTTACTGGAGCATTACGCAAAGAAGGGAGTCCGCTATATAACGTTGTGCCACAATGGGGACAACGACATCTGCGACTCTGCATCCAAGACACAAAACACTTATGGGGGATTGAGTGACTTCGGACGTGAAGTCGTTAGAGAGATGAATCGTTTGGGAATCCTTATAGATATTTCTCATGCAGGAAGCGACACGATCAGGGATGTCTTGAGCATTTCGGATGCACCCGTGATAGCCTCGCATTCTTCGTGCCGTGCTCTTTGCGATCATCCTCGTAACCTGACAGACGAAGAGATACGTGCGGTAGCAGCAACCGGCGGGCTGACACAGATATGTATGTACAAAGGATTTGTGCTGAAAGACTCCGACAAGGCCTCTTTACTCGATTTTGTCGATCATATCAGCCATGCCTGCTCTCTTGTAGGGGTCGAGCACGTCGGTATCGGAACGGACTTTGATGGTGATGGAGAAGTCATCGGATGCCGTGATGCATCTCATGTCATCAGACTGACTGTCGAACTCCTCCGAAGAGGATTTTCGGACACAGATATCCGGAAGATGTGGGGAGAAAATGTCCTCCGTGTCCTTCGCTCTGTTGAAGATCGCTTCAGAGCCAATTTCTAAATTCTCATGGCAGACAAAGGGAGCAATAGGAAGTTCAGATACGAACTCGATGAGAAGCCGGGATGGTTGCCACTCATGCTGTATGGAGTACAGTGGTTTTTGGTTACCGTTCCTGTACTCATCATCATAGGCTCCCTTGTCGGTGAGATGCAGTTTGACACGGTTGTCGAAAAGACTTTCTACACTCAGAAGCTCTTTGCCCTTGTCGGCATTGCCCTTATTGTCCAGCTCCTGTGGGGGCACAAACTCCCTATTGTCATCGGTCCCGCAACAGTTCTCGTTGTCGGTATCATCGCCTCCCAGAGTCAAAGCATACCGAGCATATACACTGCGATCATCACGGGTGGAGCACTCCTGTTTCTACTGTCTTTTACGCCGAGGTTGAGGCATCTGAAAGATATATTCACACCTCGGATCGTAGTCGTCATCCTTGCACTGATAGCCATCACTCTGATGCCGACGATCATTGAACTATCCTTCTCCGGAGGACTTTCTCCTGATATCAAGTACATCTTTTTCCTCTCCCTTTCTGTGGCTCTGATCATAGGTAACTACCTGCTGAAGGGGATTTGGAAGTCTACCATCCTCCTTTGGGGCATCATCATAGGAACACTTACCCACAGACTGTTGAGTTCTGATTGGAGCTTGCCAACTCTCCCAAGCAATGAGGCTGCATCCCCCTCATTCTTTATCCCGGCTATCGAGTTTGATGCAGGAGTCCTTCTTGCTTTTCTCTTCTGTTACGTCGCTCTCCTGATCAATGAACTTGGTTCGGTGCAAGCCGTCAGTCAAGCCATTAATTCGGGAGGAGAGACTCAACGTACAATAAAAGGTTTGAGATTCGTAGGGATTTTCAATGCCATCAATGGGCTGTTTGGTGTCATCGGCCCCGTGGACTTTTCCATGAGTCCCGGCATCATCATGAACACAAGATGCGCCTCTCGCTACACCCTCATCCCTGCCGGTATAGGTCTGATACTCTGTGCCATCTTTCCGCAGGCTATATTATTCCTTACGACGATTCCTGAGGCTGTCATGGGCATCATCTTACTGTATCTCATGGCAACCCAACTCGGGTCTGCTCTACAGATGATCAGCGTTCAAAGTCTTATACAAACCTTCGATCATGCTATCATCATTGCAGTGCCCATCATGATGGCTTTATTTACGGTATTCTTACCCGAAGAAGTTGTCACCGCGATCCCTCAGATACTCCGCCCGATCCTCGCAAATGGCTTTGTTGTGGGTATCCTTTTCGTTATCCTACTCGAACACCTCTTCAACAGGAAGAGAACCCCTCTCAATAATACAAAATAAAAAAGGACTGAACCCATAAGCCGGAATCAGTCCCTTTAAGTAGCGAGACCGAGAATTGAACTCGGGACCTCATGATTATGAATCATGCGCTCTAACCATCTGAGCTATCTCGCCATTTGCCCTGCAAAGGTAATATTATTTTTTGAATGGGCAAATAGTTGTATTGTATTTATCACAAAACACTCACGAAAGCGACAGTTCGGGCACCGATATTTTGAGGGTAACCTCCTTACCCGACTTATCGACATCGATGATATACTTACCGCCATGTTGGACATTGCCGTCAAGGATTTCCTGAGTGATAAGATCCTCGACATACTTAGCAATAGCACGACGAAGAGGGCGTGCACCGTACTGAGGATCATACCCCTTGTCGGCAAGGAATGCCTTTGTGGTATCCGAGTAAGATACTGAGATGTTGAGCTGTTCGAGACGTTTGTCGAGATCTCTCAGTTCGAGTTCCACGATCTTACGGATATCCTCAGAACCAAGAGCATTGAACGTCACTATGCGGTCAATACGGTTGAGAAACTCAGGAGAGAAGCTACGTTTCAAAGCCTTCTGTATCACAGATGACGAAGCCCCCGAAGCATCATAGGTATCCATATCCCGGAAACCGATACCATCGCCAAAGTCTTTCAACTGACGAGTACCTACGTTGGAAGTCATGATGATGATCGTATTCTTGAAGTTCACCCTTCTACCCGTGCTATCCGTGAGGATACCATCATCAAGGAGCTGGAGAAGGAGGTTATGCACCTCAGGATTGGCCTTCTCTATCTCATCAAAGAGTACTACGGAATAAGGCTTACGGAGGACTTTCTCTGTCAGTTCGCCCCCCTCATTGTATCCCACATATCCCGGAGGCGCACCGATGAGACGAGAGACGGCATGGCGTTCCATAAATTCGCTCATATCCACACGGATCAGAGCATCCTCGCTTCCAAAGAGTTCTCTTGCTATCTGCTTGGACAGATGAGTCTTACCCACCCCTGAAGAACCAAGGAAAAGGAACGTACCTATCGGGCGAGAAGGGTTGCGTAGCCCCACCTTGTTGCGCTGTATGGCGCTCGACACCTCCGAGACCACATGATCCTGACCGATGACACGCGCGGACAGACGCTCCGACAAGCCTGCAAGGCTCTTGAGATCATCACGAGTAAGGGACTCTATCGGAAGTCCTGTCGAGAGAGACACCACACGCTCCACCGTATCCACATCGACGATGAGAGGAGTAGCAGACTCCACACCGTTCTTCAGATCCTCGATATACTTATCCAGTTCTTCACGAGCGACCTTTTCCTCATCCCTGTATTTTGTAGCCAATTCGTAGTCAAGATTTTTGACTGCAAGGAGTTTTGCCTCATGGACAGACTTCAGACGCTCTTCGAGATCTGAGATGCGGGTAGGCTCTGCCTGATGCATGATGAATGTGTGTGCACCTGCTTCATCAAGGGCATCGAGAGCTTTGTCGGGGAAGTGGCGCTCCGTCACATAACGAGCTGTCAGCTTGACACAAGCCTCGAGAGCCTCATCGGTGTACTTGACCTTATGAAAGCTCTCGTATGTTGCACGCAGACGCTTGAGGATTTTGAGGGTCTCTTCCTCATCCGTTGCCGCCACGATGACTTTTTGGAAACGACGATCCATCGCTCCATCTTTCTCTATCGACTTGCGGTACTCCTCCATTGTCGTAGCTCCGATACAACGCACCTCACCACGAGCCAACGCAGGCTTGAGTATATTGGCAGCATCGAGACCACCCTCGGGATTACCGCTACCCATTATAGTATGTATCTCATCTATGTAAAGGACGATCTCGGGATGTTCGCGGAGCTCGGCGATCAGGTTTTTCAACCTCTCCTCAAACTGTCCACGATACATCGATCCCGCCACGATACTGGCAAGGTCGAGAGCGACGATTTTCTTGTCCATCAGCGCCACAGGCACTTTTTTCTCCTCTATGCGCTGAGCAAGAGCTTCCACGATGGCGGTCTTTCCGACACCCGGATCACCGAGGAGTATAGGATTGTTTTTCTTTTTACGGCAAAGTATCTGAGCGATACGCATCATCTCATCCTCTCGTCCATAGACAGGATCGAGCTTGCCACTACGAGCAGCGTCATTCATGGACACCCCATAAGCATCGAGCATGGGGGTGTCTTTTTTTGCCTTCTCTTTCTTACCCTTATCCTCCGACTTTGCAGCCGCATCTTTGTTGAGCAGTTCGCCCCATCCCTCCTCGGTGTTGTCCTCCTTGAACGGATTGGCTGTACTCATATCATTATCGTATATATCCTTATCGATCATATTTGTTGTCTTGTGTACTAAAGGGCTGTCACGGCTTGTCTACCATGAAAGCCACCATATCTTTCACCAATCTTACTACATAATCCGTGCCAAACCGTGACAACTTGACACACAAGTCATAGTTTTCGGCCACACCCCACTCTCGTGTCGTGTAGTAAGAGTAGTATTCACGGCGTTGTTTGTCTATCTTATCGATCTGCGCTATTGCTTCATCTCTCGTCATTTGAAGACGCTCCATGACGCGAGTCGCACGACGATCGATGTCATCGGTGACAAAGATCGAAAGCAGGCAAGGCTGTTCCCTGAGTACATAGTCGCTACAACGGCCGACAAAAATCGCCGAACCCTCGGCCGCTATATGCTCTATGGTCGCACATTGCCGACCGAACAAGCTCTCATCACTGAGGAAGCCCGAAGTGTACGTATAGAACGCATTTGTCATCGGGTAGCCGGAGTCATAGATGTATGGGAAGGTGCGGGTATTGCGCTCATCCACCCTCTGCAAGATATCCGTCTGTATATTGGTTTCCTTTGCCGTGAGGTCGAGGAGATTTTTGTCATACATAGGGACACCGAGAGCTTTCTGTAACTCTTCGGCAAGGCGCAAGCCACCACTGCCATAGGAACGCCCTATGGTGATGAAATAATGAGGAGAAGAAGTAGTTGCCATAACAAACACTCAGTTAAATCTATCATTTAAAGGTAAAACAAATATCTCAGACTTCCGGAAACTCTACGTTTAAAAGGTGTAAAATAAAAATATCACCATCCTGCCTTGATCTCAGGATGGTGATATTCTCTTATCCTATGCTTCTTTCAAGATTTATCTCAAGTGTCCGTCTCAACATCTAATATTGCTGACGGGGTATTGAGTCTTAAATTGTTCTCTTAAGATGCATTTCTACACCAGGCTCTGATGTCGGATTTAGTAATAAGTTCATTGAATTGCCATCGTAACTCTTGATCAGCCAATGGTTATCAAGATAAAACTTTAGAGGACTGCTGAAAGTTATTATCTTCTGAGTATGGGTGTACTTAAAGAAACTGTGCGTATTGGCATTCTCAAATCTACTTGAGTTTAGGTCTGTGGTAAGCAAATAATCTCCTCTCTTACCATCTATAAAGAAGAGTTTTATAGGGTATCGCTCCTGCTCACTGAATATTAGGTGACCCTCCCACACCGTTTCGGCCAATGTTACCGTAACCTTACCTGTTTCGATAGTGGAATTAGGATCGATAGGAGTCTCCGATGAATTGCAGGCAGCTATGAAGATTGCCATGATGACAAATGCCGATCTCAGAAGTATTTGAAAGTTCATATATTTTTCTTTTTAACTGTTATTAATATATATGGTTAATTACAATAGGCTTCATTTAACATTTGCAACGAATGTAAAAAAATAATTGTAATTCCCAAACAAACACATAAAAAAAACTCCTATAGTCAGGGCAACGACACTTAAACAATACTGGATCAATTTAAGGAGACATACATAATATTCTGTTTATTAATAACTTTCATTTTTAACATGAGATTTTAATGTGCTTATATTAGCTTCAGTTTTTTTTGCTATGCTCTGACGTACAATGGAATAAAAATTGAGTCTTCAACTCGATCTTTTTCTAATAACGTGATACAAATGGATTGACATATAAAACTCTTATGTAACCCTAATGTATTTTCTTAGATCGAATTCACGTTAAACACATAAACCTAATGATTGCTATACTCAATAATCAAGAAGAATGTAAACTAACATTAATGGAGATCCAAAATGAAGATCCAAATTATAGAAGAAAGAGATAGAGCACAGCACTAAACATTCAAATGCGATTACTCTGATCCAAGAGGCGGAGAAAAGGTAGTTGCCGTAGTATTGTTATATTTGTACGACATATGATATCAACAGATCTGACATTTATTGTGCAGAGATAAAAAATAAAGACTTATGAGTTTTGAGCACCTTCAGGACAATATCAACGCTGCAGAGACCAAAGAGAAGAAATACGGCATCCTCCTGTCTGTCGTTGAGGGTTTTGTAGATAGTGATGATCACCCGATCAGCAAGTTGTCCAACATCGTAGCAGCCATACACGATACATTCAACCCTCTTTGGACGGGCTTTTATGTCGTCATAGATGGGGAACTACAGCTGTTTCCCTTTCAAGGCCCGCTTGCCTGCACACGCATCAAGCATGGCAAAGGGGTATGCGGTCAGTCGTGGGCTCAGGACAAGACCCTCGTAGTCCCCGATGTCGAACTCTTCCCGGGACACATAGCCTGCTCATCCCGCTCACGGAGCGAGATCGTCCTCCCCGTGCACAACGATGAGGGAGCGGTCGTGGCAGTCCTCGATATAGACAGTGAGTATGTAGGCACTTTCGATGACACGGATGCTCTATACCTCGGCAGGCTTTGCGATTTGCTGACCACGCTCCCTTGGGGACGCCTCCAAAACATCTGAGGAAAGGTCAAAATCAAGATGCCTACCTTGATGTCGCAAGGTAGGCACCTTAATTTGTCAAGTTAGACAACCTTTTTTTGCCCCTTCACTATCTTACTATATTCGGACATATATCACCCCCCCTATTCTGACGTTATGGACACTCTCACTTCCCTCTATACCCTACTCTACCGCAGACGCCCCCGAGAGATCGACGCTTATGCCGCTCGTGCCATGGAGATACAGGCACGCCAGCTAAGAGATATCACCCGGATGCTCGCCCGTACCGAGTACGGTCGGGAGCATGGGATCACAGGCAGAGCCGGCTACAGTGCTTATGCAGCCCAACTGCCGATCGTCACCTATGAAGACATAGCTCCATATATAGAAAGGATGCTGGCAGGAGAACGCAGGATACTCTGTGGAGAGCGCACCGAGTGGTTTGCAAAAAGCAGTGGAACGACCAATGCCAAGAGCAAATACATCCCCATCCCACCGACCCACCTCCGACGCTGTCACTACCAGGGGGGCAAAGATGTCCTGACACTCTACATCCGCAACAATCCCGACACCAAAATCCTCTCACACAAGAGCTTCGCCCTCTCCGGCAGTATGTCTCAGGGGGAGTTTGCCCCCTTTGTCAAAGTCGGAGACCTCTCCGCAGCACTCATCAAGCAGTTCCCCGCATGGGCTCGAGGACTGCGTGTGCCGAGCATGGAGGTTTCCCTGCTCGAGGAGTGGATAGAGAAGCTCGATCGGACTTCCGAAGCCCTCATGAAGTCGGACATCTCCACGCTGTCCGGAGTACCCTCATGGATGCTTGTCATCGTCAAAGAAGCGATGCGCAAAGCGGGAGTAAAGACCGCCAAAGAAATGTGGCAAAACCTCGAAGTGTTTTTTCACGGAGGGATAGCCTTTGACCCGTACAGAGAGGAGTACAAGAGAGTCCTTGGGGAGGGTGTCAGGTACATGGAGACCTACAATGCTTCGGAGGGATTCTTTGGTATACAGGATGACCCTGAGGACAGTTCGATGCTCCTCATGCTCGACTATGGGGTGTACTACGAATTTATACCGATGGACGAGTTCGATGAGCACAACCTTGGAGGCGCGATCCCTCTGCACAAGGTAGACACAGGTGTCAACTACGCCATGATCATCTCTACCCTCGGGGGCTTGTACCGCTATGTCATCGGAGATACGATAAAGTTCACTTCCACAGCACCGTACAAGTTTGTCATCACCGGACGTACCAAAAGCTTCATCAACGCTTTTGGAGAAGAGCTCATGGTCGGAAATGCAGATCATGCCCTCAACTATGCTGCCCAAGAGTGTGGGGCAAGACTCAAAGAGTATTCGGCAGGGCCTGTATTCATGACGGAAGAGGGCAAAGGGTGCCACCACTGGGTTGTGGAGTTTGAGGAAGCCCCCCAAGATATAGAGAAGTTTTCCACACTCTTGGACGAGAAGCTCCAAGCCCTCAACTCCGACTACGAAGCCAAACGCTACAACAACATAGCCCTCCAACCTCCCATGGTGACAGTCGTCCGTGAGGGGACATTCTTTGCGTGGATGAAAGAGCATGGCAAACTCGGAGGACAACACAAGGTGCCCCGCCTATCCAAGGACGACAAGATCATCCGTCGTCTCATAGAGCTGTCCGAAGAGTCTTAAATTCACTGACTTTTTGACTTGTACATTTTTTCAGTATATTCGCAATCAAAGGACAAAGGATTATTCACTTACCTGATCATTGTACTATGAGAAAGTTTGTACCCTATATATCTTACCTCTGTGCCGTAGCGATCTTCCTTGTGGCACTGGCAGCAAGTGACGAACTCAAATCACCGGCCTACGCCATCAAGATGGGGATAGCCTTTCTCCTCTTGCTCATCTCTGTCATCATCCTCATCATGGCACGGATCGAGCGCAAAAAATAAAGACATCAAATCACCTGATTAACCTGAATACTACACAACCACATTACTTTACCTTATCCCGAAAGATAGTCTGCCTCTCTACCCTACATCGGCACATAGAATTGTCAAGCGGATATTTTTTACTATGTTTGCCTCTATGAAGCAGTTGGAAGACATAACCGAATTTCGGAGTTCGCCAGAACTCGTCGAAAAGCTCTACACGCATGGTATCCTCAAGGTCTACAAGGCAGGGAGCGTAATCCTCAATGAGAATGCCCACATCCGCTCGATACCTATCGTCATCAAGGGGGTCATGAAGGTGATCCGTACCGAGGATGACGGGCGAGAGATCTTGCTCTACTACATCAAGGCAGGAGAGAGCTGTATCATGTCTTTCCTCGGGGGATTGCACAACGAAACGAGCAAGGTCAAGGTCGAGATCGAGGACGATGCCGAGATACTCTTCTTGCCTATCAACAAGGTATCCCTCTTCATGAAAGAGCATCCCGAATGGCTCAACTACATCTTCCGCTCTTATCACAAGCGTTTTGAAGAGCTCTTGGAGACCATCAATGCCATAGCGTTCAAGAAGATGGATGAGCGCCTGCTGGATCTCATCCGCAAAAAAGCCGAACTCGTCGAGGGCAATACCATACAGATCACACACGAACAACTCGCGACCGAACTCGGCACTGCCCGAGCTGTGGTATCGAGACTGCTCAAACAACTCGAAGAGTCCGGCATCGTACGCTTGGGACGCAACAAAATCACCCTTATGTGACTAAAGTAGCTGTACAGGGTTTCGGATATGGCGACCTTTGTGTCGTCATCCAACTGAAACCATTATGTACATCGTAGGCTATTTGGCATCCATCTTAATAGGTCTGTCACTCGGACTCATAGGAGGCGGAGGGAGCATCCTCACCGTCCCTGTACTCGTGTACCTCTTCGGCATAGATCCGGTATTGGGCACGGCTTATTCGCTCTTCATTGTAGGCATTACGAGTGTCATCGGGAGTGTCTCTTACTTCCGCCGTTCCCTTGTAGACATACGTACGGCTGTGATATTCGGCCTGCCATCGATCGTGGCCGTCTATCTGACCCGTGCCTATCTCGTGCCTGCGATTCCGCAGGAAGTATTCAGCGTAGGCGGATTTATCGTCGACCGCAGTATGTTGCTGATGCTCATATTCGCTATCCTCATGCTTGTGGCCTCCGTCAGCATGATAAAGCCAACCAATAAACAACAGAAGGCTCCACAAAAAAGCGAAAAACGCCACTCCTACCCCTATGCCTTGATCCTACTTGAGGGCACTGTGGTAGGCGCACTCACAGGCCTTGTCGGAGCAGGAGGAGGATTCCTGATCATCCCTGCCTTGGTCATCCTCGGAGGCTTGCCCATGAAGCAAGCCATCGGGACGTCCCTCGTCATCATCTCGGCAAAGTCCCTATTGGGCTTCTTGGGAGAGAGTGGTCTCGCAAGTCTTGACTGGGGGCTGTTGTTTTCTGTGACGGCATTCGCCATCTTCGGTATATTTTTGGGGATGAAGCTCTCCGAGCGCATTGATGGGGCTAAACTCAAGCCTGCTTTTGGGTGGTTTGTCTTTGTCATGGGACTGTATATCATACTGAAAGAAACAGTATTAGCATAAAAAAGAGTCTTGCCGGTCTTCAAAATAGCCTTATGTGACTAAAGTAGCTGTACGGGCAGAAAAATTGGTTCATCTTTGCAATATCAAGCCAACACATAAAACTTCTCACACTTATGAAAATAGAACAAGTTTATACGGGCTGTCTCGCCCAAGGCGCATACTACATCACCTCAATGGGTGAAGCAGCTATCATCGATCCACTTCGTGAGATCTCACCATATGTCGAACGCCTCAAGCGCGATGGCGTACAACTCAAATATATATTGGAAACCCACTTCCACGCTGACTTCGTAAGCGGTCACCTTGACCTGAGCCGTGCCACAGGTGCACCTATCGTGTACGGGCCGACAGCGAAGCCGGGATTTGATGCCATAGTGGCTGAAGATGGTCAGATATTCGAGCTTGGCAAAGCCAAAATCAAAGTCATCCACACTCCCGGACACACCATGGAGAGCTCTTGCTTCCTCCTCATCGACGAAGAGGGGCGTGAGACTGCACTCTTCAGCGGAGACACCCTCTTCTTGGGAGATGTGGGTCGTCCCGACCTGGCTCAAAAGGCTGCCAACCTGACTCAGGAAGAATTGGCCGGACTCCTCTACGACAGTCTGTACAACAAGATACTCCCTCTCTCCGATGATATTACTGTATATCCGGGACATGGTGCGGGATCTGCTTGCGGAAAGAACATGATGCAGGAGACTGTCGACAGCCTCGGCAACCAAAAGCGTGTCAACTACGCCCTCAAGCAACCGAGCAAGGATGCTTTCATCGCCTCTGTGATAGAGGGTCTGCTCCCTCCTCCGGCTTATTTCGGTGGCAATGTCGCGATGAATAAGCTGGGCTACGACAACTTCGAACAGGTATTGGAGCGCGGACAGTCTGCTCTCTCTGCGACCGACTTCGAGGCATTGGCAGAGCAGTCCGAAGCCTTGGTACTCGACACAAGAGCACCCCAGGTCTTTGCTCAGGGCTTCATCCCTCGTTCGATCAATATCGGTATAGATGGCGACTTCGCTCCATGGGCAGGTGCCATGATCGTGGATGTCAAGCAACCCTTACTCCTCGTGACCGAACCGGGACGTGAGGAGGAAGTGATCACAAGGCTGAGCCGTGTGGGATTTGACAACGTATTGGGCTATCTCGATGGTGGCTTCGACACGTGGAAGGCTGCCGGCAAAGAGGTAGACCATGTCGAGCGTATCTCTGCCGAAGATCTTGCCCAACGCTTCCCTCTCTCCGACAGCATCGTGATCGATGTGCGCAAGGAGAGTGAGTATGCAGCCGAGCATGTCGAAGATGCATACAGCCGTCCGCTTGCTTACATCAACGACTGGATACAGGATCTCCCTCGTGATCGTCACTTCTACCTCCACTGTGCAGGTGGTTACCGCAGCATGATCGCATCGAGCATCCTACTTGCGAGAGGATACCGCAACTTCACAGACATTGCAGGAGGTTTTGGTGCAATAGCTCAGACAAGTATCCCCAAGACAGACTTTGTCTGCCAAAGCAAGATTTCGAAGCAATAACACACTTTTGTCTCATCTATAAAACATCATAAATTATTATGTTCAACCTACTCAAAAACCTATTTTCCCGTCCCGATGATCAGACCCTCATCGAAGCCATCCAAGATGGCGCATTTTTGGTCGATGTCCGCAGTGCCGGCGAGTTTGCTTCCGGCAGTGTACCGGGAGCTATCAATATCCCTGTGGATCAGATCGAAGCACGTATCAATAAGTTTAAGGATAAAAAGAGCATCATCGTCTTTTGTCTCAGTGGAGGCAGGAGTTCTCAGGCTCAAACCATCCTCCAACGCAACGGCTTCACCAACGTCCTCAATGGTGGGACTTGGAAACACGTAGCATCGCTCAAGAAGTAATAAAACTAACAAGCAACCATCTGATTTACCCCAAGACCGTCATCGGAGAAACGTCTCCGGTGGCGGTCTTTACATGAAGGAACACATGAGATAAGCCCGATGCCAAGGGCAAAGGGGCATTATGGGTATGTTGTCCTTTTTTTGTACCTTTACAAAAGCATCGGTTCGGCGATACAAATGTCTCCCGCCGACTAAGAGGGAACCAGGTGAGAATCCCGGACAGGCCCGCTACTGTAAGTCCTATACAACGTCTCAGAGACAGAGAAAGAGGATGCCACTGCACGACAAACCAATGTGTGGGAAGGCTTCTGAGACGGGGACAAGTCAGGATACCTGCCGATGTGTGGTGTTTTTAGAGCTTTCGAGGAATAAGAGCTTTGAACTATTGGCGGACAAGCATGAGGCCGCAGGACTTCGCTTAATTTCCAAGGAGCTATTTGTGTGAATTTGAGAGGATGATACGTTGTGTGTCTCCTCCATGAACAAATAGTCTTTTTTTGTATATGAGCCTCGGCAGAGACTCTGTCAACCGGATAGCTTGGGGGTTGCTATTGACAGTTCTCTTCGCGATACTTTCTCCCACAACCTTAGCCCAAGGAGTAGCAACGAGCACAGCCTTGGAGCAGCCCTCAGACTCTCTCAAGATCTATCTCCTCAAGGGTATCGTCACCTATGGACAAAAGCCGGAAGTAGTACCGGCACAGACCTTATCAGGCAAAGAGATAGAACGACTCAATGTCGTCTCTGTCGCAGACGCGTTACGCTACTTCTCAGGGGTACAGATCAAGGACTACGGAGGGATAGGAGGACTCAAGACCATCAACGTACGTAGTATGGGAAGTCAGCATGTCGGAGTGTTTTTCGATGGCATACAGATTACCAACGCTCAAAACGGCACCGTGGACTTGGGAAAATTTTCACTCGACAACATGGAAGCCATCTCCCTATATAACGGGCAACGGAGCGACCTATTCCAGTCGGCCAAAGATTATGCTTCTGCGAGTGCGGTGTATATGGTGACTCGCAAGCCTGTATTTAAGCGTTGGCAGAAAGACAACTACACGTTCAAAGCAAAAACCGGATCTTTCAACCTTGTCAACGCTTCGATGCTATGGGAACGACGATTGTCAGACAAGATCAGTCTGTCTGCCAACACGGAGTTTATGTACACTTCGGGGCGATACAAGTTCAGATACCAAAAGTTTGAGGGATATGACACCACAGAGATAAGGCGCAATGGCGATGTCACAGCACTGAGAGCCGAAGCAGCTCTCTTTGGCAAACTGAATGGCGGGGAATGGATGACAAAAGCCTACTTCTACGGCTCGGAGAGGGGTTATCCCGGAGCCGCAGTGAAAAAAGACTATGAAATATCCTTGCTCAACGAGGATCGTCAGACGGATCGTAACTTCTTCGTACAATCACTCTTCCGCAAAAGTGTCTCATCTCTATACAGCGTAAAAGTACAGGCTAAATATGCCAACGACTATATGAACTATCGGATGCCTCCGAAGAGTACTCTGCAACCGATGGACAATCACTACTACCAGCAAGAAGCCTATCTGTCGATCGCCAATCTCTTCAGCATCGCTCCGTGGTGGAGTACCAACGTTGCTTGTGACCTCCAATACAACCATCTCGATGCGAATGGTACGGAAGTCTTCAATGCCAACTTTGTCCGTCCCCGCAGATTCTCCATCCTCAGTGCAGTAGCGACATCAATAAGGTGGAAAGGTGCTCACATACAAGGGAGTCTCCTTCATACGTTTGTCAAGGACAAAAGTGCCCTCGGAAGACCTGTAGCTGCGGACAAGAGCATACTGTCTCCGACCTTGATAGCTTCATTCCGGCCGCTTCAGGGCACAGATCTTGACTTGAGAGCTTTCTACAAAAAGATATTCAGGATGCCGACATTCAACGACCTTTACTACGTACAGATCGGCAACCGGCTCCTCCGCCCGGAGTACGCGACACAGTACAATATAGGGTTGACCTACAAGTGGAATGCGACTACAACAAGTTGGTTCAGGTCAATAGGCGTCAGCGCAGATGCCTACTACAACGAAGTGACGGACAAAATCATAGCCACCCCCACATCCAACCAACTTGTATGGACGATGCTCAATCTCGACTATGTGGAGATCAAGGGGCTTGACCTCGGGATCACACCTACGCTGAGACTGGGAAAAGTCTCCCTCAACTCTCGTCTGAACTATACCTACCAGATAGCCCAAGACAAGACCCCTGAAAAGGATTACGGAGGAGGTGATGATTCAGACCACACCGAGAACTTCTTCGGTCACCAAATTCCATATGTACCAATACACAGTGGCTCCCTTGTCATGGGAGCTTCATATGGGCCGTGGGATTTCAACTACAGTTTTATCTATACCGGTGAGCGTCATATGCTCGGAGGCAATATCCCCGAAAACTATATCCAACCGTGGTATACCAGCGATATGTCTGTGACAAGGGCTTTTGAGCTCGGCAGATTACGCTTCAAACTCGCTGCGGAAATAAATAACATATTCAACCAACAGTACGAAGTGGTCAAGTGGTATCCAATGCCGGGGACCAACTTCAAAATCAACTTAACAATATCGACAGTATGAAAAAGACTTTGAAATCAACACTTCTTGCGATCTTGACGCTCAGTTTTGTGCTGATAACCTCATGTCGCAGCGATGATCCTGTCGTACCATCAAAGCCCATTGTCATAAATCCTGACGAAAAACCTACAGAGGACATCCAAGGCTTCTTCTTGCTCAACGAAGGGAATATGGGTAGCAACAAAGCGTCACTTGACTTCTATGACTATACGACAGGGATATATCACCGAAATATATTCGGAGAGCGCAACCCCGGAGAGATCAAAGACCTCGGAGATGTAGGTAATGACATACAGATCTACGGAAACAAGCTGTACGCCGTCATCAATGTCTCCAACTATCTTGAGGTAATGGACGTGGCAACAGTCAAACACATCACGAAGATAGCCATCCCCAACTGTAGATATGTCACCTTCAAGGACGACTATGCTTATGTGAGCTCTTATGCCGGACCCGTGAAGATCGATCCCAATGCACGCATAGGCTATGTGGCAAAGGTAGATACTGCAACCCTGCAAGTCGTGGCAGAATGTACGGTAGGATACCAGCCGGAGGAGATGGTCATCTTTGACAATAAGCTTTATGTTGCCAACTCGGGAGGATACCGCGCACCCAACTATGATCGTACCGTATCGGTGATAGATCTCAACACGTTTACGGAAATAAAGAAAATCGACGTGGGGATCAACCTTCATCGTATGGAGATCGACAGATATGGCTACATCTATGTATCTTCCCGTGGGGACTACTACAACACACCTTCCAAGACTTATGTCATAAACACAAAGACGGAGGAGGTCAAGGAGATACCCAACCTACCCAATAGCAACATGACACGAGTCGGAGACGACCTGTATATATACAGCACAGAGTTCAACTACAACACCAAAGAGTGGACTGTGTCATACGCCATCGTGGATACTCCCACCCAAAAGATCAAAAGCCGAAACTTCATCAAAGACGGCACAGACAAGAAGATAAAGACTCCCTATGGCATTGCTGTACATCCAAGCACCGGCGATATCTTCATCACCGATGCAAAGGACTATGTCTCTCCGGGAGTACTCTACTGCTTCAATAAATCGGGCATCAAAAAGTGGTCGGTAACAACCGGAGACATCCCTGCACACATGGTATTTACGAGGAAAAAATTAAAAACTAAAAACTAAGCACGTCATGAAAAAGAACTTATCTATATTTTCAATCATCCTGAGTTGCCTGCTCTTTGCAGGACTCATGACTTCGTGTGATAACGACAACCCCTACCAGCTCAAGAAAGATGACATCAAAATAGAAGTACCGGACGGAGGATTTGTCATTCAGGTAGATCAACTTCTGAAGATCAAAGTATCCGGTATATCGGACGAAGGTCTCGCCTACGAATGGTTTATAGATGGAGAATCAATCTCTCGGACGAAAGATCTCGAACATTTCTTTGAATCTGCCGGAGAATACAAATTGACACTCAAGGTGACTCAAGGGAAGAAGATTTTTGAGTATCCCATCACTGTCAAAGTTATCATAGGAGGAGTTTCCCCTACTCCCAAACCAGAAGCGACAGCCTACATCACAAAGGTACTTGACTATATGCCCGGCGTAGGACAGTTTGTCAACAAACTACCCAAATATGATCCGGGAGACACCCAAGAAAAAATGAATGAAAAAGTACTCGCATCTATCGGCAACAACGCCCGGGGGCTGATTACTCTTGGAGGGTTTGGAGGTTATGTCGTTGTCGGCTTTGACCACACCATCCAAAATATCGAAGGCAAGAGGGACTTCCGTGTCCTCGGCAATGCTTTCTATGCAACCGGCAATCCCGATCCCGATGCTCCCGAGGGGGGCAGTTGCGAACCGGGAGTCATCATGGTGGCTTACGATGTCAACAAAAATGGACTTCCCGATGACAACGAATGGTACGAGATCGAAGGTAGTGCGCACGCTGACGTGACCAAGGAGCCTTGGTATGAAAAAGCCAAAAAGGCAGGAAACAACGTCCATCTCTACCGCGACTGTGAGATCACGTACCACAAACCGAAACAAGAGCCGGAAACAAGCGAAGAAAAGGAGAAGTATGTGCGTTGGGAAGACAACAAAGGCAACTCCGGATTCAAAGTCAAGAATCCATACCACAATCAGCCCTACTTTCCTCTTTGGGTCAAAGGCGACAAGCTCGTGCTCAAAGGGACATGTCTTCCACAAAATGGGATCAACGAATCAGAGGGATCTACGCCTTACTTTGTTCTGTATAAGTTCCGCTACGGTTATGCAGATAATGAGCTCAATACAAAAGACGACTCTGCTATCGACATAAGCTGGGCAGTCAACGAAAGAGGGCAAAAGGTCCACCTTCCCGGAGTAGACTTCATCAAGGTCTATACGGGAGTCAATCAAGAAAACGGATGGCTCGGCGAATGCTCTACCGAAATCATGGGCATTGAAGACCTCCATATCCTTGGCAAATAAATAATTGCAGTTAAACAAGTTTCACTAACTAATTGAACACAACAATGAAAAGATTACTTTATGTTCCCTTGGTGATAAGCATGATGATGGGTATATCTTCATGTTCCAATGACCAACCGACATTTGATGCTCCCGAAGTAAGCATCAACAACCTCTCAGGAGAATACGAAATGCCTCAGTCTGACGAGATCCGCCTCAAGGCCGTGATCAAGAGCTCATCCAAAAGCACATTCAAATGGTACGTGGGTGGTGTTGCGCAAGCGACGACAGACTCTGTCTTTGTATTCACCACTGACCGGATTGGAGAGCATGTGGTATCCTTGAAGTGCATAAACGAAGGTGGAGAGAAAGAAGCAACAGCCCAAATCTCCGTCTATGGCAAGTACAGACACGGCACATTTATCCTCAACGAGGGCAATATGACCTCCGAAAATGGGACTCTCATCTTTATCAGTCCCAAGGGGCAGATCACGGACAGCGTTTACATCAAGACCAACAACAAGACTCTCGGCAATGTCACTCAGGACCTCTTCATCAAGAATGGCAAGATGTACATCATCTCCCAAAATGGCAAGAAAAACACCCCCAATATGGAAAGCGAGGGTATGCTTGTTGTTGCCAACGCTGAGACACTCAAGCACTTGGCAACCTACGATGAAGAGTTAAAGAAAACGTTGAGTTGGCCTACTCATATTGCCGTGGTCAATGACAACAATCTCTTTATTCGAGACAACAAAGGTGTGTATGCTTTTGACCCTGCCACAAAGAAACTAACGTTTGTGAAAGGATCGGAAGGTGCTCTGAAAAACAGAATGGCAGTCGTTGGCAACAAGGTTTTTGTTCCCGGCAAAAAGCAAATCCTTGTCCTCGAAGCAGGAAAGACAGAAGTCACACAAACCATAGAACTCAACGCGACAATCTCAGGCGTGATCAAGTCCGCAGACAACAATGTATGGGTATCTGTACTCAAAACCTCAGATAAAAAGGATCGTATCATCAAGATCAAAGCAGCAGACGGTACAATAATCAAGGAGAACGAGATCTCCGAAGGTTCTGTAAATGCCGGCTGGGGAGCAACCCCGGGTATAACTGCGATAGGGAATACCATCTATTTCTCCGGCACAACGACTTCTATCTATCGTCACAATTTTGAGACAGGAGACACAAAATTGATGGTTGATGCCTCAACGCTCGTGCAGGATGCAAATATTGTGTACAACAACATTGCAGTCAATCCTAAGACCGGTCATGTGTATATCAATACGCTCAAGGGATTCGGCTTGGATTTCTTGAAAAACAGCATTGCCCTCCTTGACTTCAGTGGCACTGCGCCAAAGTTGCACAAGGAATACCGAGACTATACCAACTTCCCTGCAGGCATTTTCTTCACATACGACTTCAATTGATCTCCTGAGAGAGATCTGATCATCCGACCGTGGATTGTCAGCAAAAGCTGATGATCCACGGTTTGTTATTTAGAGGCACCTCAGATGTAAGTCATCTCTTTCAATTGCCTTGAGAGGAGTAAGGTTTTAGCTGAAAAGCAGGGATCAGAAAGGTCTGTACTTCAAGCAAAGCATTTGTCGTGATGCAAATAACAAAGTCTCTCCCTCACACATACGGTCACTCCTCCAAACATCAATGGAAGTCCGTGCATAGAATCATGGCAATCGATCCCGATGACTTGATACACTAAATCAGACTTTTGTCAGAAGTTGAGTCGGAGTTCGCCCTTGATGCCGTACTCAGATCCGGAATGAGGGCCCGCCGGAGTCAATCTCTTGAAGACATCGACACGCAGGATGCGCAGGATATTTTCAAACCCGAAACCGACCTCCACATACATCGTGTTTTCCATCTCCGATGTAGAAACCGGGAGGACAAAGAGCTCCCTACTCGTCTTGGAGTTGTTGAGTTGAGACGTGTTGCCATAGAGGGCATTGACGGTAAAGACTCCTCTGAGATTGAGTCTGTTGAGGAGAGGGATACGACTGATGAGCCACCCTCTCATGTGATAAGAGGCAAAGAATGTGGCGTACTCGTCCCCGATATACTCCATCGGCTGCATGAGCTGGAAGGCATTTTCGTTGTACGCCGTTGCCGAGTTGACAGGCGGTGTGTACAGCAAGGGAAATGGGACGCTGTTCCATATCTTTCCCACTTTGAACTTGTAGTCGAGATTGCCATACGAAGAGAACCACAACCGTTGCTCTATCCCCGCTTCGGTCTTGTTGAAAAAGAAATCCCCGCCCCACAGTTTGACCGACACCTCGTGACTGAGCATAAATATCGGCAAGTCTCTCTGTTCCTGTCGTCTCGATCCGGTCTTGAGATTGCCCTCGTAGACACGCTCCCCCGGAGCATACCTGAGTTTCAGCCCAAAGGCCATATCCTTGATCTCAGGCAGGTTTAGGAAAGTAGAGTCCTTTTTGATGTACACATAGGACAGTGACCCTGTGGGTCTGTCGGTGGTGTGCCTCCCCGATAGTTCGTACGATAGCCCCTGCAGACCATCGTGTCGGTACTTCATGAGCCACGTCTTGCGGTACGAACGACTTGTGAGATAGGCAGTCCCGAGGTTGCGCAAGATATTGTCCTTGTCGTTGTCGTTGTAAAACTGTCCGGGGGCATAGAGATCATACTCGTGAGTGAGGGAGATATCATGCTTGGGGAACTCGTCGAGGAAGTACCTCTTGTTTCGGAAGCTGTAAGTCGCTTGAGCGTTGTACTTCCACTGCTTGTCCCTGAAACCATAGGCTGCATAACCGGATAGGAACAGTCGCGGAGACAAGTAAGCTGTCGTACGCCCTCCCAAGCGTAGACGCACACCCTCTATATCATTTTTGCCATAAAAGGTAGACACAGGGCCTATGTCAAACTTACTCCCTCCGTAAAACTTGTACGGAGAGTATGCCGTACGCACATATCCCCTTGAGAGCATCTCCGACCCATCGATGACAAAGCGGTAGAAAGGGATGCGACGCACCTCCTCGAGGAAGCCCTTCGCTCCATCATCCGAAGCAAGGAGGGGTTGAGACGAAAGTTCGAGCTTGTATCGTCGGGCTTCCGGAGCATTGGAGAGGTTGCGCACGGGGACACGACTACGAGTGAGGAGGGTATCAGGGGTGACAAAGTCATAATGATCGTACTTGCGGGTATGCTCGGCATAGAGAGCAAGAGTCCTCCTGAAGAGAGACAAGTTGATATTCATCTCCTCCTCATCCACTACCCAACGGCCACCCTCGATCTCCTTGAACTCCTGAGTGATCTTGAGGTCGCTCACAAAGTTGAGATTGATGCTCTTCGGCACCTGCATCTCACACCGCACCACACGTGGCACTCCGCTATCCACTGTGACATACATCTGACCTCTGAAGCAAAATGTCCTGGGGTTGTAAGGGTAATAGTCCACCACTCTGACGACTCTGCCCTTGGAGACGATCGTATCGGTGAGATAAAACTTGTAAAACCGCTTTGCCACAGTCGATAGAGGAGACACAAACCTATTGTCCAACAACTTGATATCATCTCTGAAGATGTCTACCCTCGGGAATATCTCTTCGAGACTCTGAGTCATCGTCCCGTCATCTATGTTTTGATCCACTCCGATACGATTGCGGTAGCGTATGATCTCCCTGATCTCACCATCAGAACCATTGTAGCCGACATCGGACACCGACTCTCGGAGCGATAGTGGCAGCACCCACTTACCGTTGAGCTTGGACGTGGTGACATAATTGCGAAAAAATGGGAAAAGGCTGTTGAGCAGTCTGTTGTTGAGGTCGAAGTTGGCAACGGAGAGGTTCAGCTTGTCGTAGACCCTGTACGTATGTTCGTCATACCCTCTCAGACGGATATTTATGAGACTGTCCATGAGGATGACGGCAGGATTGTCTTTGGCATTGTAGACACCTCGCGGACGCTCCACTACGACATCCTCTGCGATACCACCCACAGGCATGATCTCGATGCGAAGCGTATCATTTTCGACCTCTCTCGGGACATAAGTGTACAACAGGGGATGATAAGCGGCATGAGAAAAAGAAAGGGATATCGAACGACCGGAGGAGTAGAAAGCCCTGGGATACTTCACCTTGCACACACCGGAAAAGCCGGTCATATACTTCCGGCTCAATGGTGCAGAGGCCATCACATCGACACCATAGACGGGTCTGCCACTGACGGCATCTGTGACTCTGACAACATGTGTCACATGAGGGCCTTTGACGTCTGCCCGCTTCTGAGCCACTGTGACAAATGGGGTGGCAATCATACTCACCACCAGTGCCATCATGTATCTCAACCACCTATAGTACATATCCACTATATGACATTTGCAGGTATATAGACCCATACCTCGACTCCCCCCGAGATGATACCACCGGGATAACCCCGAAAGCATCATCAAACAATCTCCACACATTAAATTAATATATTAGAGATCAAGCGAATTTACGAACAAAAAATGACTTTGCCCACACTCCCGGCTCAGTTTTTCGCTCATCCGCCCAAGCAAGAGTCGGACTCAAGACAGCTCTTCCATACCTTGTCTCTGAACGGCCGGGTATCAGGCTCTCGGAATCCCCCGAAAAAGGTTGTCTAACTTGATGCGTCAAGTTAGACAACTTCATTCATCAAGTTAGACACCTTGATTTCGAGCGTCGGACATCTGATCAACCCTCAAAGAAAAAGGCAAAAGTTGTCGAAAAGACATTAACATTTGCCCGATGTGCATTTTCTTTCGATTTGCTTGCAACATTAAATGTAATTTAATATTTTTGAAACCATTGATTTAGGAGTGAGATGACTTACCTTCCTATTATTAGTCAGACTCCTCAGCTATCCTTTTACTTTTACTGTCGACTGAAACTTATTATTATTTTAATCTTTAATCCGTTTTTACTATGAAGAGATTTTTATTTTGTGTTTTTCTGTCAGGGCTATTTTCTTGCTCTTTTGACTCAGAATATCTGCCTGAGACAAGTTCAGAGGTTATTGACGTTGAAGTTAATTTCTGAAACCACAATCCCTAAAGAGGAAGCCCTTCAAGAATTGAGGGATCTGTTAAGTTCATGGAGTCGTGATGGACTTCGAAGTGAAGGCGAAGGGTTTGCGTATAAGCGGATGCTTGCAGATCTGGAAGACTACAATTTGTCAAAAATTAAAACTGTACCCGGTGGAGGAAATAGCTTGCGCGCAGAAGGGGACACCATTGAGCGGAACGAAAACCTCTTACACCTGGTGAACTTTGATGAAGGAGGATATGCTGTACTGTCCAGATAAGAGGATCCCGGCTACAGTTTTGGCAATTGTGGAGGATGGTGAAATTGATATTAATGATTTCATTCTGACGGACTCTCTTTTGACACAGGAAAAGATGCAGAAGCTGTATCCTAATTTTAAATTTTATAATGACTCCATAAAGGACTGTTATGTCGCATCCCTACAAGATGACCATCTTGCCGTCAATAAAATGATTTATTCTTATGCGGCGGCTTATGCAGATTTCCCTTGCGACAACGAACTCAATAATAGTGATAGTGATAGACACCACAGTGGGCAGAAGTATTTGGACAGGATAATTGATTATGATTGTGGAGGAGGCAGTGGATCAACTCCTGTTTATGAGAGAGTTGTAGGCTCCTGGAAGACTCTTGAAGAAGTTCCCACATTGGTCAGGACAAAGTGGAACCAGTCCTATCCTTTTGATAAATTCTCCCCAAACAGACGGAAGTATGTTATCTGCGGTCCATCAGGGCGTGCACCTGCAGGGTGTGTTCCCATAGCCATAGCTCAGATTTTGACAGCTTTGAAATATCCTCACAATTGGAAGATCAATGGCATCTTGGTAGATTGGGACAAATTGGGGGATTTCAGAACGACAAAACGATGGGAGGAGGGCACAGACTATATAGACTATATTGCCGGCTCTGTTTTGAGGTTTATCGGACTTTCTGTTGATGCATGGTATTTTTACAATGCGACATTTGCATTTCCTTCCAATGCAAAGCAGTTCTTCAAGGATTGGGATTTTGAAAACGTAAACAGATTTTGGTGTGGAAAGGAAGAGCATACAATAGAAGCTCTGAAGAAGGGAGCCCCGGTATTTATTTCCTCAATTTCGGGATGGGTCAATGGGCACGCTTGGGTGATTGATGGATATAGGATACAACAGCGTGAAATAAAAACTATTAATCCCTCAAACTCGGAGGTCGTAGCTACTGAAAAAGAAAGTCGAACATTGGTACATTGTAACTTCGGGTGGAGAGGAATTGCAGATGGATATTATTATTTTGGTGTTTTTAATACAAAGAGTGGTCCTGTAGAGGTTGATAAGCAGGTTGATCCCAAAGAGCTAAAAAAAGGAGACTGCGACTTTACTTGGCACACTTCTGTCATTACATTTGATAACCCTAACAAACGATAAAAAAAAATGAAAAGAATTTCATGTTTGGCAATGATTGTCTCTTTATTGTCTCTGATTACCTCAAGTTGTGATGACAGAGAAGAGAAGATCGAGTTAAGGCACTTTGCAACCACTTTTGTGTTGAATAAAGAATTGTCGTACAGATATGAGGATAAGGACAAAACTGTCATTGAAATCAGTCCTTCGTATGGGGATACTAAATATCTTGTAGGCGAAGGTGATCATTCCGGAAAAGAGTATGAGCTTTACCATAGCATAGCCGAAAAGTATGGAGACACTTGTCACCGTGAGATCTATACTGTAAATAAGTTTGGGAGTGATATGCCAATTCGATTTTTTTTGGCAACTCCTCTTGTGGGTTTGGAGATTACCAGTGACATTGATTGGGGGCAAGAGCTGCCGGCAGGAGCATCCCTCAATGCCCAATTGGTTACTGTTGTGATGGTGTTCGATAAGTATGTCCGGACCTGTACAAAGGTGGAGCAAAAACCGGCTTCGGACGAATATCCCATACAGCAACCTTCGATGAAAAAACTGATAGATGAGGGTGTACAAGGACTGAAGAAGAGTATGACCGGCGAATTGATCGTTGCCCCTTTGTCAGAAATTGATTTTACCAAAATCGGCTACTGGGGCTGGAGCGCCATAGATTATCGATTAGTACGACCCTACGCATATCTTTCGTCGGATCATCCCAAGTTCAAGGAGCCTCAGACACTGACATTCAAGGCGACCTTCAAGGATGGCTCCACGCATACAGCAACTCTGACAATAGAATGATTTGAGACCCTGAGTTTTTATTCCTTTTGCAGTACCTCATAGAGGGAGAGCCAAAGTTTTCTATTTCGGCTCTCCCTCTTCTCGCTTATTATTGCATATTTTCCGGTAGCAAGCACAACACGGAGTTATTAAAAGGACGTGAGTTCGATGTAGGGAAATGCTCTTGGATGTACATAAACAAGTGAAAAACACATCGAATACCCTAATATCCTCTAAAACAATCATATTACAAAGGGAGAGAACTTCGACAACTATCCTCATCGTGACATTTAAAATATAGAACAACAACTAAACATGTATTTTGCAATAACGAAATTATAAGCAAAAGAAAACTTTCGTATATTTGTCTTAAAACGATCTTTCACCACACCATGGGGGGTGACCCATCGACCTTAGATAAACCTAAACGGTATGCACGTAAACATTACTCAACAGGACGAACAGTGGATAGCACAGGAGTTTGATCAACTCTTGCAGGATTATCTCGCATCTAACCACCGAAAGCGGACAGACAAGATCATCAAGGCTTTTAACCTTGCCAAGAGCGCCCACGCAGGGGCAAAGCGCAAGAGTGGAGAGCCTTACATCTTGCATCCTATTGCGGTGGCGTCTATCTGTTGCAACGAGATAGGGCTGGGCTCTACCTCCATAGCCGCTGCGCTCCTGCATGATGTGGTCGAGGATACGGACTACACCGTGCAAGACATCCGTGATATGTTTGGCAACTCGATAGCTGTCATCGTCGATGGTCTGACCAAACTGTCGGGAGAGATACTTGCGAAGACAAGCATGGGCAGTCAGGACACGTCGGCACAGTTGGAAAACATCCGTCGTCTCCTTCTCACTGCCAACCGTGACATCCGTGTGATCCTCATCAAGATCGCGGACAGACTACACAATATGAGGACGCTGTCGAGCATGCCGGAGGCCAAGCAGGCCAAGATCGCGGCAGAGACCCGACTATTCTACTCTCACCTCGCAGAGCGTCTCGGTATGTACCATATCAAGATGGAACTCGAGGACTTGTCCCTCAAGTACGATCACCCTGAAGAGTATGACCATATACGTTGCCTGATAGAGCAGTCTGATAGTCAGAGAGCTTCGGTGTTTGATAAGTTTTATGCCGTCATCAAGGACGACCTCGATGACCTCACGGTCAGGTACGAAATACAACACAGAGTCAAGTCGGTCTTCTCGATATGGAACAAGATGAAGACCAAAAATCTCCCATTTCAGGAGATCTATGACATCTTTGCGATACGCATAGTCTTTGAGCCTTCTTCGCCTGAAAATGAGTACAGTGAGTGCTTCCGCATCTACCAAGCCATATCAAGACATTTCAGAGTCAAGGGCGACCGTCTGAGAGACTGGCTGAGCAGTCCCAAAGAAAATGGGTATCAGGCTCTCCATTGTACTGTCATGGGGCCTTCAGGTCAATGGGTAGAGGTGCAGATACGTTCGAGACGTATGCACGAGATGGCAGAGCGTGGACTCGCGGCCCACTGGAGATACAAGGCGGAGACCGAAGAGGTGGACAACATCGAGGAAAAGATCCTCAACAACGTGCGTGCACTGCTGAACAACCCCGGACCGGATGCATCGGAAGACTATGAGACTCTGATGTATAAGTTCAGCACGGAAGAGATGCTGATATTCAAAAAGGACGGTTCGCAGGTACGTTGTCCGGGAGGTATCACTGTACTCGACTTTGCTTACTTGCTGGGGGACGAGATAGGACACCGCTGTATAGGTGCCAAGGTCAACCATGAGATGGTCAATATCGATGAGACCCTCAGCAGTGGAGACCAGGTGGAGATCCTCACAACAGCAAAGACAACCCCCAAGGAAGAATGGCTGTACTATGCCAAGACCCCTCAAGCAAAACGCAAAATACGTACTTACCTCACACAGGAGAAGTACGCCAAGATAAAAAGGGGCAAGGATACATTTCGCAAGTTTGTGGAAGCCAAGGGATTTCTCGTCAGTGACCTCATCCGTGAGGGTCACTCGGTACTCACCTACCCCGACAGCGATGACTTTTACTTTGCCATCAACAAGGGCGAACAACCCCTCAACGACGACCTCATCAATGACCTCGAACGCGTCATGGAGCTATTCCGTGCCAATGGCGAAGCCGAGGAGCATCAGCCTTGGGAGTCCGACGAGAGTGGTGCTCCGGCTCTCGATCCATCGAAAAAGAAGGAGACTTACACACTTATCGCAAAGGACGGCAAACGCAACTACATCAGAGCAACATGTTGCAAACCGATCTTTGGTGAAGATGTCCATGGCATCCTCAACAAGGAGCGTCAGGTCGTCGTGCACAAGAAGTATTGTCCCGAAGCCATGATACTCAAGGCGAGCAAAGGCGACAGTATCGTGTCCGTGGCTTGGGGCCCTCATATCAATTCGACATTCGGTGTGACGCTCGACATCGAGGGGGCAAACCTCGAGGGCTTCGTGTACAATATAATTGCGACACTCCGGAGCTTGAGCATTCCGCTGACAGGGATCAGCTTCACAAGCTCAAAAGATAGAGCGATAGGTCATATCAGCATCCGTGTTCCCAACCTCACAGAGATGGACACACTCGTCAAGCGTCTGAGGGACGAAAACGAACTGCTGAAGATCCTTCGCCGTGACATCACGCGCAGGTAAAGCTCTTTCTCTCAAAAACTCCGAACAGCAAGTATTGTCACTCATTTATTCAACTCTAAAACAATGATAAAAAAAGGAGAGCGCATCATTGCGCCATCTATACTTTCGGCAGATTTTCTCAACCTCGGCAGAGACATAGAGATGCTCAATAGGAGCGAGGCACAGTGGATACACATGGACATCATGGACGGACGCTTTGTGCCCAACATCTCGTTCGGACTACCCATAGTGCAAGCTGTATCGGCAGTGACGGACAAAGTATGCGACGTACACTTGATGATCGAACAACCCGAACAATACATCAAAGCCTTTGCGAAAGCAGGAGCGGATGTGCTCACCATTCACTATGAGGCGGTACGACATCTGCACAGAGCGATGCAAGAAATCCGCGAAGCCGGCATGAAAGCCGGGGTCGTCCTCAATCCTCATACACCGGTGTCTCTCCTTTCGGATATACTCCCTTATCTCGATATGGTGTTGTTGATGTCCGTCAATCCGGGCTTTGGAGGACAGAAGTTTATCACCCAAGTACTCCATAAAGTGAGTCAGCTCCGCCAGATGATCGACGATGGAGGACATGAGGTCATCATCGAAGTCGATGGTGGTGTCAATGCAGAGACTGCACCTCTTCTCTTTGATGCCGGAGCGGAAGTACTCGTCGCAGGAAGTTATGTCTTCGGAGCTCCTGATCCCGAAACAGCTATCTCCGGACTGTTGAAATAAAACATAGACCAAATATCAGATGAGCCACCCACCTCGTCCGATAAGATATGGAGACCGACCCGCATACAAGTTGATGTGGGGCGGTCTTGTTGGTTTTGCACTATATCTGTCGGGTTGGCTTGTCGGAGGAGCAATCGTTTGGGCGTTGCTTTGTGCTTTTTATCTGATACGCACCTTTCTGAAGTCCGGATCGGAGAGAGGGACTTTGCAGTCTATCGTATGGATAGGAGCATGGGCTCTACTCTTCGGGATATACTGCGAGGTGAGGACTCCGGATATAGAAACACGCTCCAAAGCCTTGACGCTCTATGATACAGAAGTAGTCATCGCGTATCCACAGCATAAAAAGGGGGAGATGACCCAAAGAGTACGGGCCGAAGTCAAGCGTGGACAAGGGGCAATCTCCACCTTACTGCACATACCTAGTGAACAAGCCCTGACGGACAGCTTGCTCTACGGAACGAGAGGGACGGCAACTCTCGATCTACAACCGCTGAGTCTGATGAAGTCTCACGGCTATGCCACATACCTCCGTAGCCAAGGCATAGAAGCTACAGCCTACCTGCATCGGTTGTCTGACCTTTCGCCGGCTCCTGCGCTCACCTCCCGACTGATGAAATGGAGAGCACATCTGATCCGATATTTTGGGGACATAGCAGAAGGCCACATGGGTGAGCGGGAACTGCATCTGCTCTATGCACTGATATTGGGAGAACGCTCACATCTCGACAACAGCGACAAGGCCCTCTTTGCAGAAGCAGGTGTCTCTCACCTCCTTGCGCTCAGTGGCTTTCATCTCGGGGTTATCTATCTTGTGCTGTCCAAGTTGCTACGTCTCCTCTTTCCTCTGCACAACAGACGAAAGTTAAGGTATATCATCCTGCTCCTCTCCCTCGTAGCCTATACTCTCTTTACGGGAGCAGCACCATCGACCCTCAGAGCTCTCCTCATGTCTGCCATATACCTCATTGCAAGGCTTATCGATCGCCCGGCAGATGGCATACAGACACTTTCACTCACCCTTGTCATCCTATGGCTCATCAATCCATGGAGCATACAGAGTCCCGGGCTTATCCTCAGCGCATCGGCCGTGTGGGGCATCCTCGTATTTTTCCCACTTTTTGAGAGCCTCCTCTCACCCCGACATCAAGTGTCCAAATATCTCTATCAAGCTCTCTGCCTGACGGTCTCTGCACAGATAGGCGTTGTGCCGTGGTTGCTTTATTACTGGGGTAGTGGCAGCCTCATACCTCTTTGGAGCACGTTACCCATGACACTGCTCTCAGTCGTCATCATCCCTATCGGGCTTATAACCCTTATCCTCAGCCTATTGAGTCCGGGAGTGTGGATCACACCATTGCTGATGATCTCGGATACACTGGCCGAACTTATGTTGCAGACAAGCTCGTTTTTTGCACGACAAACACTTCCGACAGCGACATTCACACCCCATTTGGCACTCATACCTGCGTACTACATCCTCTGCCACTACTTGCTCTACCGACCGCTGTCGAGATATATCCATGCACTCAAGCTCCGAACATTCTACATATCTACCTGAAAACTTGCTCTTTTCTACACAAAAAAGGCTTACCTTTGTGGTAGAACACTCATGAAAACTTTAATACAATGGCTAAATCAACAGATTTTTTCCACAATAAATCGAACAACTGGAACTGTGCTCAGTCCATACAGAAAGGCTTCCAAAACATCACCAAGATGAGCGACGAAGAGATAGAGCTCACCTATCGTCCTGCCGGTGGCGGTCGTGCCGAAGGCGGATTGTGTGGGGCTCTGTACTCTGCAGAGAAAATCCTTGAGGAGAAAGGACTCCCATCTATCAAAGAAGAGTTTACGAAGATAGCAGGAGGTAGCACGTGTAGAGAACTGAAAGGCGAAAAGAAGTTCCCTTGCAACTCTGCCGTAGACCTTGCCGAAGAACTCCTCGCTAAGCGCCTCAAAGAGGCAGGCTTGGACGAGTAAAGCATCCTATGAAACACAAAAAAGAGCGATCAGTCTCTCATGAGATTGATCGCTCCTTTTTCTTACCAAACAATCAGAGAAACATCCGTGTCACTAATATCCCTATCAGCAGGAGCGCATAAAAAGAAAAAGGCCTATTCCACAACTTTTTATATATTTGCACAAATACTCACAATGAAATGACAATGAGATCTCTACTGAGATACACGACTACAATCGCAATGACACTCCTCTGCTGTGGGCAATACCTCTCGGCCCAGGAGCATATCCCTCAGATCAAAGGAGACAGCCTACCCACCTTACCCCCTAAAAAACGAGCTCCGATACAGCGACCTTCGGCGTTGGATATCCCTTCGCTTCTGAATAAGGGAAGAGGAAAACTTGACAAGGAGTTCAATGATCCTTTTGCCATACAGAGTCGCAGCAACAATGCTTTCACATGGGTCGAAGACAAAAGTTTGTGGAACGACAGATTTTCCCTATCGGCCTCAAAGTATGAAGGCTTGGCTCAACAACCTCAGTGGCAAAACAGAATGTTGCACTCCATCCAACGCGAGATCCGTCTCAACTACAAAATCAACAACAAGCTCTCAGCGTATACCTCGGGGATGATAGGCTACACAAGCCTGCCTATGCAACTGTACGCTGACAAGCAGTACAACGTGCAGGCAGGACTCGACTACAAGGCGAGTGAAAAACTCACCATAGGTTCGGCCCTTGCGGTAGGACGGTTTGTCCACACAGACTATATCAATCCCAACGCATATCTCAGATATGATCTCAACAAAAACCTGCAGATCAACCTCTACGGAGGGATACAACTTGCCAAAGGCCCCTTTTCCACAGGCTACGACTCCCGATCACTATATGGAGGCACAAGGCTCAACTACACGACAGACCAAGGGATATTCTTCTATGGGCAGGGATTTGCAAGTCGCACCAATACGATACTGTCCCCATGGTCGCCCAATCCCAATGTATGGACATCAGGCATAGGAGGAGGACTGGGATACAATATCCCCGGCTACGGTCCTGTGAGTATAGGGATGGACATGGTGTTCAATCCTGTAACACAAAGGATGGAGCCCATGTACAGTTTCAACATCGTGAACGGACTTATCTATCTCATCATGAAGACTGTCGAAGCAATTTCCGAATGAGCACCTCCGGTCATCAGGAAGACATCATCCCGATCTGATCCGAGAGTAAGCAGATAAGCGCAACCGCAAGAGCGACAGCAACGAGTGTGGCAAGTACGTTCCGGAAAAGAAAGTCCAAAAGGACAACAAAGAATGAAAGTAACTTGAGCCCCTCTACACCTGTATCACAGGGGCTCAAAAAAGTTGCCTACCTTGACACATCAAGTTAGACACATTGATTTATCAAGGTAGGCATGTTGATTTGGGGAGATGTACATCTTTTGCAGCACATATCTCAAGTTTATTTTTTTGACAGTCTATCATAGCAATAGATCTTGCATTGTCATGGGTAGAAATCTTCGTAACTTAGCGGTACGCAACTATTTAAGCTAACATTTTATGATCGAATACCTCAGAGGTACCTGCGTGCAGCGTACCCCGACGACAGCTATCATCGATGTCCATGGTGTGGGCTACGAAGTCTTCATCACCATCAACACGTACAATCATCTCAATGAAGGGCAGGAGGATACCAAACTCCTCATCCATGAGATCATACGTGAGGACACGCACGATCTCTACGGATTTGCAGAGGAGATCGAGCGTCGACTCTTCCGCATGCTCATCACGGTCAACAGTGTGGGGGCAAGCACGGCACAGATGATGCTTTCGACCTTTACTCCGACAGACTTGGCCAAGAAGATTGCCAACGGTGATGAGGAGTCGCTCAAGGCTGTCAAGGGCATAGGTGTGAAGACCGCCCAACGCATCATCGTCGATCTCAAAAAGAAGGTGGCCAAAGAGATGTTCGAACAACTCCATGCCGACCCTCAAGAGGCTTTGGGCGAAGGCATCGTGGCAGATAAGGAACTTATCGAAGAGGCTACCAAGGCTTTCGTTGCACTGGGATACCCTGCCGCTGCTGCTCGCAAGGTGGCAGTGAAGATAGCCAAAGCCAATCCGGGCGTTTCGATCAATGATATGATACGCATGGGGTTGAGGATGTTTTGATCCTCCTTTTGGAGCCCCTGCTACACCGACAGCATGCGACGGCTACTACTACTTTTCTTTGCATCGACCCTTTGTCCTTTATTGATATGGGCACAGGACGTTGCGATCCAAGACTCTGTCGTCTATAATCCTCGCGGAGGTCTGTATCTGCGATATGTGAGGATGACAGAGGGAGAGGCTATGCGCCTGAGGCAGGTATTTACCCCCAAAGAGTATGTAGAGTGGCGGAAGACGGAACTGAACAGGCGATATGCCTTGGGACTCAAGGTAGACAGTGTCGCTCTGCCAACTTTCCTGAAAGATACTTTGGCCGACAAAGGCAAACCTAAGATGAAGTTTGACCTCATCGGAGACATCATGCTCTCTCTCGGGGGAAAGGAAGTATCGGAGGACAATCCCTCTGTGCCCGAAGCCCTCCGCAAGAGGAGTCATGTAGACTTCAAACAGAGTATCAATGTGCGTGCCACTGCGACCTACGGAGATCATCTCAAACTGGATGTAGGATACAATACAGAGACGACTCTTTGGGGGGAAGCCCGACGCCTCAACCTGTCCTACAATGGTGCGCCGCATGAAGCGATCAAAAGCCTCGAAGTGGGAGACATATCCTTCGTCTCTGCCAACCCTTTGATAAAAGGACTCTCTCCGCTATTCGGGATCAAAGGAGAGGTAAATCTCGGGGGGCTCAACATCAAGACATTTGTAGCCAAGCGAGAGGGGGCATCGCGACGCATGACGGTACGTGGAGGCAGACAGGTGCGTCCATTTGTACTGAGAGGCTCCTCATACGAGCATTCGAGACACTTCTTTTTATCCGAATTCTTTGCCCGCAGATACGATGAGGCGCTGAGAGACCTCCCTGTGATGCACTCGGAATTATATATAGAACGAGTACAGGTCTGGGTGACAGCAAGAGCTCACGAGCGTATACCTCGTGTGATCGAGCAGGTCGGCGCATTGGCATCACTGAGTACTTCGTCGGACAGCCCGCCCAACAACGAAGAGGACGGACTCTACCTGACCTTGGCACAACAAGACCTCTCGGCATGGAGGAGCAGGATGTCTTCGTCGCGTGAGATAGAGATGATGGAGGGCGCAAAGCGACTGCCCGAAGAGGCTTACAAGATCAACAGACAACTCGGCTACATATCTCTGAATATCCCCCTTGCCGACAACGAAGCCCTTGCAGTGAGTTATGAGTACACTTATGGAGGACGGCGCTATCGTGTGGGAGACTTTGCAGAAAATGACTCGGGGTCGGATCTCATCGTTGCAGCACTCATATCGACGAAGTCCAAAGAGCCATCATCTCTCGTGTGGAACCTCATGATGAAAAATGCCTATGCCATACCGGGAGGCGGTCGGAGACTCAGACGTGAAGACCTCAAGGCAGAGATAGTCTATAAGGACTTTGCAAGCAACACCGAGCGAAGAAACATCACAGAAGGAACCTCTGCAGGTCGCTCCTGGTCAGAGGTCTTTGGTTGGGACAAAAGTGACAGCCAAGGCGGAGGCACACCTGACGGACAGTTTGACTTCTTGGAGGGAGCGACGGTGGATAGTGAACTCGGGGTCTTGTTCCTACCTTCTCGTCGCCCATTGGAGAGTGTCCCCAAGACAGTCAATGGCACGGACTCGTACTATCCCGTATACTCTCGGCTATACGACGCTACACAGGCAGTAGCTCAGAGACTTACTGACCTTGATATCTTCAGCATCAGAGGAGAATACTCGTCAGAGACACAGACGACAATATACCTCGGCAGTGGAGATATAGCTCCGGGAAGTGTATCTCTGACGACTCAGGGAAGACAACTGCAGGAGGGAAGCGACTTTTCCATCAATTATGCCTCCGGCGAACTGACCCTTCTGACTTCGGGCACTCTATCCTCGGAGGATATCGAAGTGATCATCGAAGAAAGAGACAGATCCTCTCGAAAAGACAAGACCCTCCTGGGTGTCGAAGCCAACTATGCATTTTCGCCCAATCTCTCTGTAGGAGCTACGGCTCTCGACTACAGAGAGCGAGGATTGCATGAACGCATCCGATGGGGCGAAGAGCCCGTGCACAACAGAATGTGGGGTGTACATTTGGACTATCGGAAGACCTCCGCGCGTTGGACAGAGTGGCTCAACACCCTGCCTCTTTTGGAACTCAACGAACCCTCATCCCTCTGCCTGCGAGCGGCTTATGCCAAGTTTGAGACCGTGGACAACGAGAATCAGGATGTGGTCATCGAAGACTTTGAGCAAAATACAACTGCCTATGATCTCCTTGACCCTTTGGCATGGAGTTTGGCTTCTCCTCCGACAGGGACGATATCACCTCTCGATGCCGACAATCGGGCATTACTGTCATGGTACAGCATAGACCCTCGGTTGGTGAGAGAAGGTCTCGGCAACATCATGCCCGAACATATACGGCAGGATAAAGCGATGCGAAACAATCCTTTTGTGAGAGAGATCCAGCACCATGAACTCTTTCCCACAGGGGATCACTCCCCACTGTCCGATAGTTATCTGAATACCGTCAACCTCTCTTTCTATCCGAAAGAAAGAGGCCCCTACAACCTATCCACGGAGGGACTCGATGCCGAGGCGTATTTCACTCATCCGTCCAAGATGTGGGGAGGAATGATGCGGGCGTTGCCTGTCCGGGATTTTGAAGCTGCACGAATCGAGTACATCGAGGGTTGGTTCATGGATCCTTTTGCAGATGGGAGTCCGGCACAGAGTGGCGAACTCTTCATAGACCTCGGGCGTATCTCGGAGGACATCCTGAGCGACGGAGCCAATGTGTACGAAAGTGGTCTGCCATCATCCCTACACCCGGAGAACAAGGTCTACGACATCCCTCTTGGCATTGCCCCTACCGGTCAGGGACAGGTATATGCTTTTGCGCCTTCCTCTTCGGGAGAAGAGAGTCGCCAGGATGTAGGGTTCAATGGGATATCTTCGGACAGAGAAAGAAAGCATCAGGCTTATGCTGACTTTCTCGACAAGATGAGCAGTTATTCAGAGTCCGCTCGTTGGAAAAGACCGAATGAATATGCCCCTTATCACCCGAAAAGAGACCCTGCAGGGGACGATTATGTATTCTATCTCGGTCGATTTTGGGACGAAGACAAAGCTGACATCCTCACACGCTACAAGTACATCAACGGTGTCGAAGGGAACTCTACTTCGATCACGATACAAGGGCAACAGGCTGCACGCACATGGACACCCGATGCCGAAGACTTGGACGGAGATATGCAGATGGATCGTACGGAGGACTTCTTCCGTTACAAAGTCTTGATAAACAAGGGTGCACTCAAGGTAGGACACAATCACATCGTCTCCCAACAAGTCGTCAAATCCCAAACCACCGATGGTGCGACAAAAGATGTGACATGGTACAAGATCCGCATACCCCTCGCCCGGTACGCCGAACGCATCGGGACTAATCCCACACTCAGGGACATAAGGGGGATGAGACTCTTTGTCAAGGGTTTTGATGAGACGGTACACTTGCGCTGGGCTGCCCTCAGACTTGTGCGTAGCGACTGGACTGTCTTTGATACTCCTCTGGATATCAACGACAAACTTAACAGTTCGGTGGCTTTGGGAGTACTCAGTATCGAAGAGGACAGCGGTCGGCAACCCATTCCCTATGTACTCCCTCCCGGGATCGAACGCCGACGCGACCGTCAACCCACCGGTCCCGTCCTCCGGGACGAACGCTCACTAAGTCTCAAGATCGACAACCTCGAGGCTCGTCAGTCCGTGGCTATCTACAAGCCCTTCGGACATGATCTCCGACACTACGAGAAGCTCAAGATGTTTGCCCATGCAGAGTCCCCCATCGATGATCCCAAACTACTTCAGGACAATTCGCTCGAACTATTTATCCGCCTTGGCAGGGACTACACCGAAAACTACTATGAGTACCGACAGCCGCTGAAAGTCACGCACTTTGGCAAAGACGGAGGCATTCACCTCAGCATCTATGATATATGGCCGAGCGAAAACAACATAGACATTTCCCTCAAAGAGCTTAGTGATCTGAAAAAGCAAAGAGACGTCGCCATCGGGCATGACATCTCTATCCCGTTTGAGTCACACTCTTCCCAACATACCGCCGCCACAATATCTGTCAAGGGACATCCCTCACTTGGCGATGTCACTGCCGTGATGATAGGGGTGCGTTCTGTGGTAGATCACACCCTGAGAGGCGAAGTGTGGATCAACGAACTACGTGTTTCCGGAGCTCAGGACAAAGGGGGATATGCCCTCACTGCACTCGCAGACCTGAGGCTTTCAGACTTGGCACGCATCGAAGTGAGCGGTACCCGACACGGTTTAGGCTTCGGAGCGATAGATAGCAACATCCGTCATCTCAACATGGATGACAGGCGCACCTTTGATGTCAGTGCGGAGCTCAAGCTCGATAAGTTCTTCCCAACCTCATGGAAAGCCTCTATCCCTGTCAAGTACGCCCATTCGTACCGTCGTCTTTCCCCCAAATACGATCCCATAGCAGATGATATACTCTTTGACGAAAAGGCATCTGCGCTCCCCTCGGCAGATAGGCGAGCATACGAACTCAAGGTTTCACAGATAGAGAGACACAGTCTCCTGAGTGTGGAGGACATACACTTTGACATCAAAGACTCCGTACCCAAGTTTTGGAATCCCTCACACCTCCGTCTGGCTTATCGTCAAGAAAAGTCCTCGGGCTCTTCGCCCCAACTCTTGGGCAGTTACCGCAGAGAAGCATATGCCCATCTCACCTACGGATTTACGGCACGACCTAAAGGCATTACCCTCCTTGACAACCTTCATCTCTTTCCTTATCCTCAAGAGTGGTATCTCTCATCCCGATGGAGACGCTCCTTTGATCACCGGAAGCAGAGGGACAAAGCCATCATGGAGGACTCCGAAGCCGTATCACACTATCTCTATCACAGATTTGACTGGGAACGCAATCTGCGCATAGGCTGGCGTATGTTTGAGGTACTCCAACTCTCGTGGGACAGTACCACAAGTGCCCTCATTGATGAGCCTTTCGATGACGATCTCGCGAGACACAACGATGTATCGTTCAGAATACTCTCCGATACCATCGTGCACTCACTCCTCCACCTCGGCACAACCAATAGTTATAACGGACGTGGCAGCGTATCTCTACACCTACCAACCTTTGAACGCAAAGGGCTGAAAGGGTTGTCCGGTTCTCTGACACTTCACAGTATCTACCGCTGGGATCGAGGACCTCTCTCTCTACGGAACAACACGACGGGGCACAATGTCCGTCAGACAACGACTCGTGATGCCTTCGTCTCCTATCATTTCATGCCGTGGTTGAGTCAGCTCACCATGCGGTTGAGAGACACGTGGGGCAGTCATCTGCCCGGCTTCCGGCCCGAAGCAGGAGACTTCTTCGGTATCTCCGTATCACGGGGAAAGGTAGCTCCGGGGATAGGCTATATGTTTGGGATGGGCAATGACGAAAGACACATCAGGCACATCATAGATGCCTCATGGGTCATCTCCGATCAAAATCGCCAACGCCCCCTATCATGGTACCACAATGCAGATTTTGAGAGCGAAATCACTGTCGAACCACTTTCCGGCCTGCGCCTCTCAATCCTCTTGGCACGTACCCACCACCAACGCTCGGAACTCCTACCCTCTCAACCCGATGACAGACCTCGACAGACGGGACTTATATCTTACAGCACGATAGGGTTGAAGGGCTTCTCTGGTAAGCCTCTGAGAGAGAAAGGGTACTACTCTGTCATCTTCAGAAAGTACCAAGAAGCTATCCTTGATCACCAAAAGAGATTGCAGGGCGAATACTCTGCAGCCCCTTCGCCACATGCACCCACACTCTCCGGACTCATCACCCCCACCCATACGGATATCCTTGCCGGAGCATTTATCGACACCTATACATCATCCCTCAGCCATCGAGGTAAGGGGATACTGCCTTCGTTCGCTTCTTTGATGCCCAATTGGGACATCCGCCTTGATCTCACAGCCCTCTTCCCCGGTATCAAGAAGAAACTACCAAAGCTCTCTCTCCGGCACCATTATCGAGGTCGCATGGAGATCAATAGTTATCAGGTGCGCTCCGGCTGGCACAGTCTGTCCGCTGATGATCATCTCGGGTATAGTCAAGAGGGAAATTCCACCCTCCGCCCCGGGGGATTGTTTGAGGCCCTTTCGATCACGCAGAGGGACGAACTCTCCCCCCTATTCGGCTTTGAGATCGGGCTCAAGCATGGGCTGAGCATAGATTTGAGATACAACAAAATACGCGAGCTCTCACTGCTCCTCCAGTCGGCTCGACTCCTCGAAAACTACCGCAACGAAATACTATCTACCCTGCGCTACCGCACATCCATACCATCGCTGCTCCAAGTTTTCAAAAAAGAGAAGGTGGATAAGTCTTTGCTCACCCTCCAATACTCAGTGACTCTGGGGCACAACTATGTCCTATCCCGAGATCTCGCAAGGGACATCTCCCAATCCACACAAGGGATGCACACCCTGACGAGCAGAATAGCCATAGACTATGCCATCACCAAAAACATTGCAGTAAGAGGGTTTTATGACATGGACAAGCGTACACCTCTGGTCTCTGTGCGCACCTATCCTTATGAGTCTCATGCTTATGGAATCATGCTTCGCCTCAATCTCCACCCTTGATCCCCCTCACGACTCAAGCCCAACCAAACCCAAAATAAGTGCCGCTTGTTCCACCCAAATTGACACCTTTTGTAGCAGCTTCAGTTTCTAGAGCAAAAGGATTTTCTTCAATAATTTTTTGCAGCTCATGATAATAATAATTTAAAAGTAACTGTAATGTGTCAGGTCATACCCGACACAAATCTTTTCTCACAAAAGTCAATGAATTACACTCTGCCAATCGGCAGCTTGAGGTCATGTATAAATCCACGCTTATAAATAATTTTCATCTAATTGACACTGAAAATGTACCTTGAAGGAATTAAAACTACGTTGCTATCTTGTAGCGAGACAAGGTCTGAATCTATTAATCGCACCTTGAAGGAATTAAAACTTAGCGCCTCCTCTAGAGGTGAAATTTAAGGTCTGTTAATCGCACCTTCTCCAAAATTTTTCTTTGGATCATTCTTTTGGGACGGACTGTATTAGCTTGGTGAATATTTTGTTTGTTGTAGGATTTTTCTTGCATTGTTCTGCCTAAGTTCACATTGGAAGTGCAAAATAGCTGAATTGGAATGTGGTGCCGCCTAAACCACCGAGGGGTTACAGGGGGACGTTTCCCCCTGTATTTGCAGGTTCAAGATAAAATAAAAGGAGAGGCCCGGAAGTGCCTCTCCAATAGTTCGATTATCTTTGAATCATGAAGAACAAATAACTGAACTGCCGGAAAAGGTACGAAATCTCAGCATTTCTTCGAGCAGGTCTGAGACGATCAGAAATCGTTTGCCAACTTGAAGGCTCTCCGAGTCCTATTTCTCGAGATATTGCCCGTAACAGCACAGAAAAGCGAAAGAGTTATAATCCCGAGACCGCTCAGAAATATGCGGACATTCGCAAAAAACGGGTGCGTAGAAACAGGCGCATATCCGAGAGTGTCAAAAGGAAATCCCTGAAACTCTTGGAAGAAAAGCAATGGTCTCCAAAACAAATTTCCGGTTATCTCTCACTTCAAGTAGAGAAGGTCTCTCATGAAAGCATATACCGTTGGGTAAGAGAAGATAAGGCTCAAGGACAAATCCGCTCAAGAGGAGAATTGAAAACTGTGGGCATTGTTCGTCCCCTATAAGGCTGTAATCAAGATCATTGTGACCTATAATGGAAGCGAGTTTTCAGGATATCGACAGATCACGGGACGCCTTGGTCCGCCTGTTTTCTTCACCGATCCTTATTCTTCTTGGCAAAAAGGAGCGATAGAACACGCAAGCAAATTGCTCAGGCAATATATCCCGAAAACTGCAAATTTTGATCTCATCTCTTAGAAACAAATCGATAAATTCTGTACGTTGATTAACGCCGGACCAAGAAAAAAAACTGAATTTAAGTCCCCGGCTCAAGTTTTCTTCAGTCTGTTACCTTAAAATTTGCGCTTGATACTTGAACCTGCACGGGAATAATTTTTGGCATTGGTATTGTAAGAATGAAAAGTTGTAGTTAACTTTGC
>NZ_JAUMXC010000014.1 GCF_030529325.1 Porphyromonas sp.
GCCGTACCGGAAGGTGCGGCTGGAACACCTCCTTTCTGGAGTCTCTGAGATCTTGAAGTATAGACGATCTAAATATAAGATATCATACTGTGAGACTATTGACTTGCTTTTGCTCTTCAATATGAATTATATAGCATCTTTCGGTTGCCAAGACAATTGAAAGATGCTTTTTTGTCTCTTTTTCTCTGTTAATATTATGTTTTACTGTCTATGTGATTTCTAGAAAAATAAGTATCTTTGGGCTTATGTTAGTGCCGGTTGGATGGTATTATTCAATCATAATCCTGTAGGATGAAGTGGCACTTTTATTCAATTAATTTCTGTAGACAATGCAAGAAGAGTTTGAGAATAACAAGGATAGGGTCATCAAGGTAAATATTGATGATCAGATGAAGTCTGCGTACATAGACTATGCGATGTCCGTTATCGTGAGTCGAGCACTTCCCGATGTAAGAGACGGCTTCAAGCCAGTTCATCGTCGCATACTTTATGGTATGAATGAATTGGGTAATACTCCGGATAAGCCTTACAAGAAGAGTGCGCGTACGGTAGGGGATGTGATGGGTAAGTATCATCCCCACGGTGACGGCTCTATCTATATGGCTCTCGTACGCCTTGCGCAGGATTGGTCTATGAGATATATGTTGGTAGATCCGCATGGAAACTTTGGTTCTATCGATGGTGATATGCCTGCTGCGATGAGGTATACTGAGGCTCGCCTCGCACCTTTGGCGATGGAGATGCTATCCGATATCAATAAGGAAACCGTAGACTTCGTGCCCAACTATGATGATTCTACAACTGAACCATCCGTACTTCCCTCTCGCATCCCTAACTTGCTTGTCAATGGAGCCTCTGGTATCGCTGTTGGTATGGCTACCAATATGGCACCACACAATCTTACTGAAGCACTCAATGCTTCCTTGGCTTACATAGACGCTCGCGGGGAGATAACTGTAGATGAACTTATGGAGTATATCAAGGCTCCTGATTTTCCTACGGGAGGTATTATCTATGGTTATTCTGGTGTGAAAGATGCATTTCATACAGGTCGGGGACGCATTGTCATTCGGGGAAAGGCTGAGATCGAGACAAGCGCTCTCCACGATCAGATCATCATCAATGAATTACCTTATCTTGTCAACAAATCAGAGTTGGTTAAGAGTATCGCCGAACTCGTCACCACAAAGAAGATCGAGGGGATTTCTAACATAGCAGATGAAACAAGTAGCAAAACCGGTATCCGTATCGTTATCGATGTCAAGCGTGATGCTCATGCTGCTGTTATTCTAAACAAACTGTATAAATACACAGCGCTTCAGTCTTCTTTCAGTGTTAATAATATTGCTCTCGTTGATGGGCGTCCACAGTTGCTAAATCTGAAAGATTTGGTAGGAGAGTTCGTGAAGCATCGTACAGATGTTGTAACTCGCCGTACGAAATATGAACTGCGTAAGGCTGAAGAACGCCTGCATATTCTCGAGGGACGTATTATTGCGACAGACAATATCGATGAGGTTGTGTCTATCATACGTGCTTCGGCTCGTCAAAGTGAAGCAATAGAGAAACTGATGGAACGCTTCAACCTCTCTCAGATACAGGCTCGCTCTATAGTTGAGATGCGTCTTGGCCAACTTACAGCTCTTGAAATGAACAAATTGAGAGAGGAGTATGATGGTCTTGTCAAACAAATCGAGTTCTTCAATGAAATACTTACAAATGAGGATGCGCTTTACCGTATTATTTCTGAAGAGCTTATAGAGATACGTGATAAGTATGGTGATGTGCGTCGATCAGAGATTGTCTATGCTTCTGAAGAACTAAATCCCGAGGATTTTTATGCTGATGAAGAGATGATCATTACTCTCTCTCATTGCGGTTACATCAAGCGCACGCCACTTTCTGCATTTAGAGCACAATCAAGAGGTGGTGTGGGTGCAAAGGGATCAGATACAAAAGAAGAGGATTTTGTAGAATATATCTACTCGGCATCTATGCATGCGACACTGTTGTTCTTTACCGAGAAAGGACGTTGTTATTGGTTGAGAGTATTTGAGATCCCGGAAGGGTCTCGAACATCGAAAGGCCGTGCGATCCAGAATATTCTGAACTTAGACTCTGATGACAGGGTCACAACATGTATTCGAGTGAAGAACTTGACGACAGATACAGAGTATGTAAACTCCCATTATTTGACATTTGTAACTCGTAGAGGAACTATTCGTAAAACCACTCTTGAAGCGTTCTCACGCCCAAGAGCTAATGGTATCATTGCTATCGGATTGCGAGATGAGGATAAGGTCGTGTCTGTCTTGCTTTCAAATGGCAAGTGTGAGTTTATCCTTGCAAGTCGTAACGGAAAAGCTATTCGTTTTCACGAGTCTTTGTTGAGACCTCAAGGGCGTCAGACCATGGGTGTCCGGGGTATGCGTCTTGAAGAAGACGGAAAGGATGAAGTAATAGGAGCTATTTGTATTAAAAAACCTGAAGAAGAATCTATCCTTGTAGTATCCGAGAATGGATATGGTAAGAGATCGCAGATCGATGATTACCGTATAACAAATAGAGGGGCCAAAGGTGTAATAACTCTTAAGGTTACAGATAAGACAGGTGATCTTATTGAGATTAAAAATGTAACTGATGAGCATGACATAATGATTATCAATAAGTCCGGAGTGACCATCCGAACTCATGTCAGAGATATTTCTGTACAGAGTCGAAATACTCAAGGGGTTAGGTTGATTAACCTTGAACGTCGAGGAGATGAGATTGCGTCTGTATGTCGTGTGGAAGCTCAAGAGGAGGAATCCGGTGATGATGTCATTCAAGAAGTTGAAGGTGTTTTGACCGATAACCCTAAAGAATCAGAAGAGTAAAATAATTATTGAATTTGCTATTGATCATCTCTTCTGTATTAGTGATTAGTTATTTGGATATCTATGCTGACATGGGATTGTTGTGTGGTGTTGATGATTTTTTCCTAAATTTGGCGCTAAGGAGTAGATTTGATCGTAGTATTCACTTATAAAGTTAAATCATAAACATGAAAAGAGTATTTTTATTTGCCGCAATGTCTCTTGCCATAGCATCCCCTGCTTTGGCTCAGACGAAGAGTGTGAAGCAAGCAGAACGTATTGCAAAGGATGATAAACCTGACTTTGCTCAGGCTCGTAGTATCATACAGCCTACATTGACCAATCCGGAGACAATGAACGATGCTCGTGCTTGGTACGTTGCCGGTCTCATTGAAGAAAAGCAAGTAGATATGGAAAAGATCAACATGTCTTTGAGCAAGCCCTTTGATGAAGTTGCTTTCTACAGTGCATTGTATGCAATGTATCCATACTATATCAAGGCTGACTCTTTGGATGCTCTTCCCAATGAGAAAGGTAAAGTAAAAAGAAAGTTTAAAAAAGAGATTTACAAGGCATTGAGCGAAAATCATGGCTTCTTTGTCAATGCCGGATCTTTTTATTTTGACAAGGAAGATTATGACAATGCTCATAAGTTCTTCAAGCAATATTTGAATGTCAAGAAATTGGAAATGTTCCAAGGAACTCCAATTGCTGAACAGGACTCAATGTCTATGCAGATTGGCTTTTTCTCTGCTTATGCAGCTTCAAAAATGAAGGATAATCTCAAAAATGCAATTGCAGAGTACGAAGAGATCAAAAATGTTGATTATAGAAGAAATGATGTATATCAACTTCTTGCCTCTGCTTATATGGAACTTGGTGATTCTGTTAACTATGAGAGAATTTTGGGTGAAGGTGCAGCTATTTTCCCAAAAGAAAAGTATTTCGTGTTCAATCTGATTAATATTTTTGTCAGAAAAGGAGAGCATGAGAAGGCAAAAGTATTCTTGGAAAAGGCGATAGCCCAAGATCCTCAAAATAAGCAACTTTATAATGTGTTAGCGACCGTCTATGAACAAGGATTCAAAGATATTGCTAAAGCAGAGGAAATTTATGGGCAAGTTTTAGCACTTGATCCAACGTACGCTGAAGCTATCATAGGTCTTGGTCGTATTTACTATAATCAGGCCGTTGCGATCCAAAGTGAAGCAAACTCAATCAATGATGTCAAGAAATACAAGGCTAAGGACGCAGAGGCAAAAGTCCTCTTCAAGAAAGCTCTTCCTTACTTTGAAAAGGCCGTTGAACTTGAATCTACCAATACAGAGTATCTCATGGCTTTGCGTGGTATCTACTATAATCTTGATATGAATGATAAGATGGAAGAGATAGAAAAACGCATCTCTCAATAAATAGTCCATATTGAATTTTATAAGAAGGTCGCTTGAGTAATTCGCTCAAGTGGCCTTTTTCATTTTATCATCGGTTGGAGAATCATATTTGTATGGTAGCATAAAAAATCCTTCCTTTGCAGTTGGTAACAGCCGGGTTAAGAAGGCTTTTGGTAGTCCTTGACACTTCATTAGGTTTTACCATTTTAGCATTAAGCATGTAGTTTGAGACTCTCCTCAGAATGTAGAAGCTCATATGATACAAATATATCAATAGCTCAGGGCTTTATATCCGAACAGCATGACATTATGTGTAATGTGATCTCGTGATAGAATATTGAAGCTTGGGATATTATAAGTCTTTCTGTACTTCTTTTTATGGGAGTTTTGGATGGTTGTCTGTTTTTTGACATTATCATCCAATAAGATTATTTTGTTGGTATATCAAGGAGAATAATATACCCCTTATGATTTTTATGAAATAACTGTCTTGGTGTAAAAGATCAGATTTTCATAGACCACTATTATTATGACTAATGCTTAGATACGTATTTTACAACATTTTTATTGATAGCAATCATGACTTTTGAATCTATTGCATCACCGATCAAGGTAAAGGAAATAAAGTTGAAGAATGGTTTGACAGTGTGGTTGAATGAAGACCGCTCTCAATCCAAGGTTGTTGGCGCTCTTGTCGTCAAGATAGGGGCAAAGGACTCTCCTAACACAGGTATAGCACACTATTTTGAGCATATTATGTTCAAGGGTACCGACCGTATAGGTACTGTTGATTATGATGCCGAAAAAGTGATCCTTGATAAGATTGAGTCTAAATATGCAGAGCTCAAAACCAAGATCAGTGATGCCGAAAGACTTGAGGTACAGAAGGAAATAAATCAACTTTCAATAGAGGCTGCAAAATATGCCATCCCTAATGATTTCAGCAATCTCATATCCAAGTATGGTGGTACCAGACTGAATGCCGGTACATCTTATGATTATACGGTCTATCACAATGTTTTTACTCCCCAGTATTTGGAGCATTGGTGTGAACTCAATAGTGAGCGGATGATCTCTCCGGTCTTTAGACTGTTTCAGAGCGAGCTTGAGACTGTTTATGAGGAAAAGAATATGTATGACGATCGCATCCAAAGTGGTGTGATGAAAGCCATCATCGAGCGCATTGCAGCTCCTCATCCTTATCAGTATCCAATCACAGGAAGTACAGAGAATCTCAAGAATCCGGATCTCACAGAGATGAGGGCATTTTTTGAAAAATATTACATTGCCGGCAATATGGGGCTTATTTTGACCGGAGATTTCGATGCCGATACAGCTATTCCGATTATAGAGAGAACATTCGGACGTATACGTGCCGGTGAAGTGGAGCGTCCCGTAGCAGCTCCTCCAAAGCCTTTTGTCGGTGCCGAGAGGTTCACGGTCAAGTTCCCGATACCATTCATCAAAGGAGCGATGATGGCATGGCATACCGTACCTACGTATCATGAGGACAAGGAGGCTATTGATGTCATGGTAGCTCTGTTGTCCAACGAAGGAAAGACCGGTCTGCTGGATCGCTTGACGGTGGATGGTAAGGTCATGATGGCTCAAGCCGCACATGTCTCTTTGTTAGACTTTGGGGCGTTGCTCGTTTTTGCTGTGCCCAATCCTCCGCTTCAGCTTACCTCATCTGCTCAGAAGAAACTAAAGAATGCTGTATCTGCTATTAGGAACGGTGACTTCAGCGAAGACTTCTTTCAACGTGTCAAGAGAGAGCTCTTGAAGAACACTTTGCTGAGCCTTGAAGATCCTATTGAGAGAGCGCAGATCATGTATAATGCGTTTGCCTCGGGTTTGTCTTGGGATGGGTATGAGCAGAGACTTAAGCAGATGGAGATGCTTACAAAGGATGACATTGTGAGAGTCGCTAATATCTATTTAACTCATAATTATTTGGATATCAGAAAGAAGACTGGAAGATACCCTAAGGATAAGATTGCTAAGCCTCCTTTTGCGCCGATTCTTCCTCCTAATAGAGGTGCAGAATCACCTTTTGCTCAACAATTGGCAAAGTTGGCTGTGCCTGACAGTGATGTACACATACTTGATTTTGACAGAGATGTAGAGAGGATTTACCTCGGTGATAACAAACTGGCCACACTCTATGTCACGGAAAATAAGGTCAATGATATATTCTCTCTTGATATAGTATACCAATGTAATCAGTACAATGACCCAAGATTGCAGTATTTAGACGAATATATGACTCTTTTGGGATCAAATTCCAAGAATGCTCACGAAGTCAATGAGGCTTTTCAGAACTTGGGAGCGTCCCTCACATGGAGTGTTGCACGACGTGAAGGGGTACGTATCAGTCTGACAGGATATGATAAATATTTTGAGGAGACAATCCGATTGCTACATGACTTTATTTTCGATCCGAAGGCGGAGCAAAGGAAGATCAAGAAACTTGCAGATAACAAGAAGCTATATGACAAAAGTGTCAAAAAATCATCTGATGAACTTTCCACTCGTCTCTTTGAGTATGTAAGGTACGGGGATGCTTCTGACTTCAGACGGATGTTGACGCTTTCAGAAGTAAAGAAACTCAAAGGTGAAGATCTGTTACAACTTCTTCGTCAGGTGTTGAAGACTGAAGTTGACATCCACTATACCGGACAACTAAAGGCCGGAGAGATATCCGATTTGCTTTATAGTGCATTGAAAATAGGTGAAGTAAATAGGGCGGGGGATACACTCTCATTCTTGGAGCCTCTCAAGCAGCAGGAGACAAAGATCTTTGTCGTGAATGAGCCTAAGGTCAATCAAGCCGTGATCCGAGCATATGTTGGGATTGATGATCTAACCTCTAAGGAAATGGATAGTGCAGAGCTTTATACGACATACCTTGGAAGAGGCATGAATTCTCTTTTGTTTCAAGAGATCAGAGAGTATCGCTCCATGGCATATGGTGTTGGCGGTTATTTTGACTCTTTGGACCCTATATTTGAAAAGGAAAAGGGAGATCTTATCCTTTATATGTCTACTCAAGCCGATAAGACTGCTGATGCCATCTTCCTCCTTGACTCTCTTGTCCGACTTTCGCCCGAAGTTCCGGAGAGATATGAAAACGCACGGAAGTCTCTCATAAATATCGCGTATACAATGTATCCCGATATCAGGCGAAAGGGCAGAAGAATAAGTAATTTGAGACGTCGAGGATTCAAAAATGATATTGCTGTAGATTACCTGAATATTGCAGCCAATGTATCTCAAGAGGAGGTGAAAAGATTTCATCAGCATAAGATACAGGAGGCTCCGATAATTTATACGGTTGTCGGCAACACGAAATATATCGACATAAAGAGACTCCGACAGCTTGGAGAGGTGATCTTTCTCAAGGATAAAGACTTCTTGAGATTTTGATCTCTTAGGATAAGGCTGTAAAAAAGGTTGTCTAACTTAAAGAATAAAGTCGTCTAACTTTCGGAAGAAAGTTAGACGACTTTTTTTGTCTCTTCTCTGTCCTTGTATATCATTCGTCTAAAACTTCATTTCCTTATACGAGAGAGTTCTTAGGCATCTTAGATGATAATATGCCCCGGAGGTGACAATCCTTAGAAATGCTGATTTTAATCTTCCGTAGGCTTCTGAACGCTTCTATAAATCCTTATAGACAAAATCGTTTTGCCATTATAGAAGTTCCCAAATTGCATAGGTGTCAGGTCGAATGTTGTCTTGGTTTCATAGTGGTGGTAAAAGAAGTGCCCAAGCAATTCCTCTAGGAAAACGATATTGTTTGCCTCTAGAAGTGCCTTAAACTCCTTAATCATTTTCCAATCCCCTTCATAGTCCCAATAGGCTAGATTGATGTCTTTATAAAACCCATAAATCTGCTCAACCTGATCGACAAATGGGTGTCCCTCCGGTAGCTTATGTGGAGGATCTAGTTTGGTATAGAAGCGGTATGCTCTCGCTAATAGTGGAGAGTCTTCTTCTTTTGCATTGAAAAACCAAAAACGTGAAGGCGGGGTTGATAGTTTCGCGTCTTTTGTCCCGGCGTGCTGTTCTTCGTAAGTCAATACTCAGCTTTCTTTTTACCGTGTATGTTCTCTTTCACGTGTCCTGCGTATCCCTACAATCCTTTTAATGGCAATCCGGACTAAAATGTTGGATATGGTTGTGGCTGTTGAGGATCATACAATATATTGATGCTCGCTGCCCCCTCAGATTCATATTTGACAAAGGCATTGAAATGATCCTTTTCATTGGAAAACTCTGTCCTATTTTTTTGCTCTTCGTTTTCAGAAAACCATAGGACTCCATGAACTTCTCAAACTTTTCTCCACGGAAAAGGGCTTCATCCGAAGTAGGTATGCTCACGCTCATATAGTTGCTACTTGAGCTTTTCTTGAACTTATACTTCATGTATGGAAATGCTTTTACACCTGTATAGAAGCGATAGACTGTTTTTATTGAAGGTATTATTTGGGGTCAAAATAAGTGTATTCCCTTTGGCATTTTCATATTTTATCACGTCAGGAATTTTCGCCGGACTTTTCAGAATCGGAACTATCAGAGTCATCACTCCCTCTTGCTTTACAGATATCTCTTTCACACCCTTTTCTGTGTGTACAAGCGGACTCCCCTCTCACATACAGGGCTTCATTAGGCTCTGTTTCAAGAGTGAGAAAATTATCTCCTTGATTGTAGGACTCTTTCATCCAGGGTGTATTTTCGACTTTGAGATCAAGTTTACCGATATTGGAGTCAAATCTGAGTCTCTTTACAGTCGTATTAGGCCCGAGTGCGATTTCTTTTGCATCTATGTTGAATATAATATCTCATCTTCTGCATCTTGAGATATTTTTACTTTGCCGATACTATTCCCTGTTTTTACAATGATGTAAGCTATTCTGTTCACGGATAGGGATTATAATCGACTTTTATGAGAAGCCTATCCCTGTCTTTTTTCAGTGAAAATCATGTGCCTTCATGATCCGAAAGCGCGGACCATTGAGAGGCATTAGTCCTGATAGTTATGCTTTTTTCTGACGGATCTTTGGTAAAGTTGACCGTCATATCGGAAATATCAAGGGTGACATCATTGAAGATATTATCTTTCCCGAACGATACTAGAAAGAGCAGCAAAATAACGCACAATATTCGTTTTATCAATTTTGTTTGCTTATCCTGTTGCTTCCTCCTTTTCGCTCAGGAGAGCGGAAAGGCAATCTTCTCACTTCCATCATTCGAGCATGCCGTTATCTGTATCAAACACTTCGAAGGTTACATACTTTGAAAGGCTATCCCTATGTAGGTTATGGGCACAGACTTGTGCTCGAAGAGTAGCCTAGGGAGATGATGACGGAACGGCAGGCGGATTCCTTGGTTCGGGCTGACCTGATGAAGTATTTTGTATTCTACCTTTTCTCTTTGCTTACGGATTTTGCTTTGTCTGCTTTTGTGTCTTCTATGTAGGCTTGTGGGACAAGCAACTTTGGGCTGTGTATAGCCTTGCCTAATCTTTGGAGTATATCCACATAGTCGCAACATATTGAAATATTCTCTATCTCATAGCATGGTGAGTGGCTACGAGATAGGATTGCCAACAAGCATCAAATGTCCTAGAATTGAGAAGAAGGTATTTCAAATATTCAGTTCTATCTGCTTTCAGCTGGGCTTTCATACGGCTGTCAGATAACAATGGAGGAATAAAGATTGTAGGTACAGTACCGTGAAAATTTTCCTTGAACCCATTCTTGAGAAGTATATCCGTAACCTTGAAAAATGGGATTCTGATATTCGTGTTTTGATCTATTTGGGGGTGGGGGAAGTCTGTGATTTTGTTACACTTTGGCAGAAAATATTTATTCTGATATCAGGGTTAGATAAGTAATTATTCGTATTTTTGTAACACTGAATACATTAGATTGGCGTGATAAGCCTCATTTATTAAATCAAAACAAAACTTAAATGTCTACTAAAAGAGTTTATTTCTTCGGTAATGGTACTGCCGAAGGTCAGGCAGGCATGAAACTGCTATTAGGTGGAAAGGGAGCAAACTTGGCCGAGATGAATCTGATCGGTGTTCCGGTTCCTCCGGGATTTACTATTACCACAGAAGTGTGTAAGGAATATTATAGCTTGGGTAAGGAAGAGGTCATCAAACTTATCACTCCCGAAGTGGAGGAAGCCATTGCTAAAGTTGAGGACTTGATGAAGTCTAAGTTTGGTGATGTCGAAAATCCTCTTCTTGTTTCTGTACGTTCAGGTGCTCCTGCTTCTATGCCTGGTATGATGGATACAATCCTCAACCTTGGTCTCAATGATGAGGTGGTCGAAGGACTTGCTCGTAAGACGGGTAACGAGCGCTTTGCTTGGGACTCTTATCGTCGCTTCGTGCAGATGTATGGCGATGTTGTACTTGGCATGAAGCCCGTGAATAAGGAAGATATCGATCCATTTGAAGCTATCATCGAAGAGATGAAGGAAGCTCGTGGTGTCGAACTCGATACAGAACTTACTGTCGAAGACTTGAAGCTCCTCGTGGCTAAGTTCAAGGAGGCTGTCAAGGCACAGACAGGACATGACTTTCCTGCTTCTGCTTATGAGCAGCTTTGGGGTGCTGTCTGCGCAGTATTCAGCTCTTGGATGAATGAGCGTGCGATCCTATATCGCCAGATGGAAAATATCCCTGAAGAGTGGGGTACTGCTGTCAATGTCCAAGCAATGGTCTTTGGTAACATGGGTGAAACATCTGCTACTGGTGTTTGCTTCTCTCGTGATGCAGCAACTGGTGAAAACCTTTTCAATGGTGAGTATCTTATCAATGCACAAGGAGAGGATGTCGTAGCAGGTATCCGTACTCCAAGAGAAATTACAAAGATCGGTTCACAACGCTGGGCAGATAGAGCGGGTGTCAGTGAAGAAGAGCGTGTAGCTACTATGCCTTCTCTCGAAGAAGCAATGCCGGAGATTTACAAAGAACTCGATGCTCTCCAAACTAAGCTTGAAGATCACTACCGTGATATGCAAGATATGGAGTTTACCGTACAAGAGGGTAAGCTATGGATGCTTCAAACTCGTAACGGTAAGCGTACAGGTCTCGCAATGGTAAAGATCGCTATGGATCTTCTAAGAGAAGGGTATATCGACGAAAAGACTGCATTGATGAAGATCGAGCCTAATAAGCTTGATGAGCTTCTTCACCCTGTATTTGATAAGGCTGCTCTTGCTTCAGCCAAACGCATCACTCGTGGTCTCCCAGCATCTCCAGGAGCAGCAACAGGTAAGATTGTGTTCTTTGCTGATGACGCAGCTAAGCTTTACAACGAAGGTGGTCACCGTGTTATCCTTGTCCGTAATGAGACTTCTCCTGAAGACCTCGCAGGTATGCAGGTGGCAGAAGGTATTTTGACTGCACGTGGTGGTATGACATCTCATGCTGCTGTTGTTGCTCGTGGTATGGGTAAATGTTGTGTCTCTGGTGCCGGTGCGTTGAAGATCGACTATAAGGCTCGTACTTTGACCGTTGATGGCAATGTATATAAGGAGGGTGATTTCATCTCTCTCAATGGTACTACCGGTGAAGTGTATGAAGGTATGGTAGATACCAAAGCTGCAGAACTTGATCCTGACTTCGAGGCACTTATGGCTCTTGCTGACAAGTATGCTAAGCTTACTGTACGTGCCAATGCTGATACCGGTCATGATGCTAAGATCGCTCGTTCGTTCGGTGCACAAGGTATTGGTCTTTGCCGTACAGAGCACATGTTCTTCGAAGGTGATAAGATCAAGGCCATGCGTCGTATGATCTTGGCAGAGAATGCAGAAGGTCGCCGCGAAGCTCTTTCAAGAATCCTCCCATACCAGAAAGATGACTTCAAGAGCATCTTCCGTGAAATGAATGGTTTGCCAGTGACAGTACGTCTTCTCGATCCACCTTTGCACGAGTTCGTCCCACACGATCTAAAGGGACAGCAAGAAATGGCAGAAGATATGGGGATCTCTATGGAGCAGCTCCAACACCGTATCGAGAGCTTGAGCGAACAAAACCCAATGCTTGGTCACCGTGGTTGCCGTCTTGGTAATACATATCCTGAAATCACTGAGATGCAGACACGTGCCATCATCTCTGCAGCTCTTGAGCTCAAGAAAGAGGGTGTGACTGCGGTTCCTGAAATCATGGTACCTCTTACAGGTATCTTGTATGAGTTCAAGGAACAGGAAAATGTCATTCGTGCAACAGCAGAAAAGGTGTTTGAGGAAATGGGTGATCGTATTGACTTCACTGTTGGTACGATGATCGAAGTTCCTCGTGCTGCTTTGACAGCCAATAGAATAGCATCATCTGCAGAGTTCTTCTCATTCGGTACAAATGACCTTACTCAGATGACATTTGGTTATTCACGTGACGACATTGCTTCCTTCCTTCCTGTTTATCTTGACAAGAAGATTCTCAAGGTGGATCCATTCCAAGTCCTTGACCAAAACGGCGTTGGACAGCTTGTGAAGATGGCTACTGAAAAGGGTAGAGCGCAGCGCCCAAATCTCAAGTGTGGTATCTGTGGTGAGCATGGAGGTGAGCCGTCAAGTGTGAAATTCTGTCACCGTACAGGCCTCAATTATGTGTCATGTTCTCCATTCCGTGTGCCTATCGCTCGTCTTGCAGCAGCTCAAGCTGTGATTGAAGAGCAAGCGTAATCTTGTATAATATAATTCTGCAGGGGATGCACTCATGAGTGCATCCCCCGTTTTTTATATCAAGGGATAAACGTTTCTCTTACTTCTTGAATTGCGGGAGATTATCTTCAAAATTGGGGATGATAAGAGACTTATATGTCATTTTTACTTCTCTTTTTTCCTTATCTTTGTACTTCGTAAATACATAAGTTTTTATCGAACAGTGACCTAAAAAAGTTTTGTGAGTATTAAGAAGCTCTATATATACATCATCAAGACATTCTTGCCTTTGTTGCTTGTCTCCTTTTCGATCTCATGGTTCGTTGTGGTCATGCAGTTGCTTTGGAGATTTGTCGATGACCTTGTTGGAAAGGGTATCGATGCAATAATTTTTGTCAAACTGATGTTCTATGCAGCGATGACAGTGGTTCCTCTATCTCTGATACTCGCGATACTTGTGGCTTCACTTATGACTTTTGGTAATCTTGGGGAGCGTCTTGAACTTTTGGCGATGAAGTCTGCCGGGGTACCCCTTTACACCATAATGAAGCCGATTTTCATTTCTGTGATTGTGATATCTGTCGGCTTATTTATCTTTCAGAATGATTGGATGATTAAGTCTCAAGTGAAGTTTTGGACGTACTATTTTTCTATTAGGAATAAATCTCCGGAGCTCGCAATACCTGAAGGTGTTTTTTATAAAGATTTAAGTGGTTATAGTATCTACGTAAAGGAGAAAAATTCAGATTCTAAACTGCTTAAAGGTCTTATGATATATGATTATAGGTCAGGTATCAATGATGCAACTGTAATCCTTGCAGATTCAGGCCGTATATATAGCACAAAGGATAACAAAGCCCTCATATTGGAGCTGTATCGGGGTGAATCGTTTAAGAATCTTAGAAAGCCCTCTTATGTTGATCCGCAAGAGCTTATACCATATTTGAGAGAGAAGTTCAGACAAAAAACAGTACATATCAATTTTGATTCTAATATGGATATGTTCGATGAGGGGGCAATATCATCTCAGTTTGTTGGAAAGAATATTATAGAACTAAGACAATTTTCAGATTCACTGCAGTATGTCGTTGACTCTTTGGAGGTAGTTGCCGCAAGAGAAGTTGTCGGCAACTCGTATCAAACGAGGTTTCTATCCGTGGAAACAGGTAATTACTCTAGGGATGAAGTTTTGGTGGGGGAAGATGAGGATGCCGTTAGATCTGATACAGATGAGATTGTAAGAGGTGGAGATAAACAGTCTTTGTCCATTGCGGAGTCTTATCCTTCAAAATTTAAGGGCCTGCCAGTACCTTTGCAACAGAGATTCTCAATGAAAAAGAGACTTTCTGATATGGGAATGAAAGAGATGATAAATCTCTACACAAATACTGCCGAATTAATCTCAAATAGGTTGTCAATGACGAGTTTTTCTCGTTCTGAAAGAGAAGGGACGCTCTCAACTTTGCGCAAGAATGAGTTTGAATTTCATCGAAAGATAACTTATCCTGTGGCATGTATTGTCTTCTTTTTTATCGGGGCTCCTTTAGGTGCAATTATCCGTAAGGGGGGGCTGGGTACTCCAATTGTCACTGCAGTCCTTTTCTTTATTATCTACTATGTCCTTGAGACAATGGGCTTAAAGATGGCTAAGGATGGCAAGGTTGAGGTCTGGATAGGGATGTGGCTACCATCTATGGTGTTAGCTCCCATTGGTCTATGGTTGAGTTATATTGCAGCCAAGGATTCTGCAAAACTTAATCTTGATAACTATATTAATGCGGTGCGAAAGGTTCTTGGTACATCTACAATACGTAAGATCGTCTATAAGGATATTACGATGACAGATGTAGACTATCTTCAAGCTACAAAAGATCTGGAAGAGTTAGAAGTCAAGGTGAAAAATCATCTTTCTTCTCCTGCGATGTCTTATGCTGATTTTTTTCTCAACAATAATGGACATCTTCAGAGACAGGATATATTTAACCTGACAGAGAAAGTGGTAGATAATCTCTCTAATTCAAGAGACTATCTTCTTATAAACAGGTTAGCAAACTATCCTTATTTGAAGGATTTATCACGCACTCTGAGATTGAACAATCGGATTGGAAATCTGTTGCTGATGGTACTATTCCCATTAGGATTGACATTTTATGGGATCTATCTTTATCGAACTAAGGCCTACAGACGAGAGATGAATAATATCCTCATTACAAATAAACAGATTGTGGAGCTACTCCCTGGAAACAATGAATAATCAAACACTTATATCATTATTATAATGGAAAGAATATTAAACACGATCGAGGAAGCCATTGAAGATTTTAAGAATGGTAAAATCATCATTGTTGTTGATGATGAAGATCGTGAAAATGAAGGAGACTTTATCGTCGCTGCAGAAAAAGTAGATCCTGAGATCATTAACTTTATGATGAGATACGGCCGAGGAGTGCTGTGTACTCCTATGTCAGAGGAGCGTTGTGCACAACTCGAACTGCCTATGCAGGTGAAGGAGAATACGTCTGTACATGAGACTCCATTTACCGTCACCGTTGATCTTATCGGGCATGGATGCACTACGGGTGTTTCTATGTACGATAGAGCTATGACGATTAAAGCCCTTGCAGATCCTAATACCAAGCCTACCGATCTTGCACGTCCCGGACATATCAATCCGCTCAGAGCAAGGAGTAAGGGCGTGTTGCGCAGAGCCGGGCATACTGAGGCGGCTGTTGACTTTGCTAAGTTGGCAGGCCTTGAGCCTGTGGCTTGTCTCATTGAGGTTATAAACGAGGATGGTACTATGGCACGTTTGCCTGAGCTTCTTGAGATAGCGAAGAGGTTTGACTTTAAGATCGTTTCGATTGCGGATCTCATTGCGTATAGGCTCAAGAGTGAGTCAATAATGATAAAGGGTGTAGAAGTTGCCCTTCCTACTTATTTTGGTGAATTTCGTATTGTGCCTTTCAAGCAAAAAAGTAATGGTGTCGAGCATGTTGCGTTGATCAAAGGTGATGTCAGCAATGGTGAGCCTGTCCTTGTGCGTGTGCACTCCTCTTGTGCTACAGGTGATATTTTTGGATCTCAGCGATGTGAGTGTGGGGAGCAACTACATACAGCGATGCGAAAGATCCAGGAAGAAGGTCGAGGGGCTATTATCTACCTTAATCAGGAAGGGCGAGGCATCGGCTTGTGTAATAAGATACATGCTTACAAACTTCAAGATGAGGGTATGGATACTGTTGAGGCTAATATCGCTCTTGGTTTTCAGCCTGACGAGAGGGATTATGGTATCGGGGCCGAAATGCTTCGCGCTATGGGTATCCAAAAGATGAGACTCATGACAAATAATCCGACCAAAAGAGTCGGTCTTGAGTCTTATGGCCTCGAGATTGCAGAGGTTGTCCCTATTGAGATCTTGCCGAATAAGCATAATCTTACGTACCTTCAAACTAAAAGAGATCGTATGGGGCATAATCTTCATGAGCTTTGATAAGCTGATCTTTTACCAAGGAGTGAGTCCTTGAATACTGAGATAATGAGAGCCTGATATATATCATATCAAGCTCTCATTGTTTTAATCCTAAATTTATTGGTCTGGATGTGTTTTTTGATACCGGCAGACAAGAACATGTACAACAGTTAAAAGCGATATGCTTATCCTGACTTATTGATGTGTCTATATTATCGTAATAAGTTAGACGTCTGTTTTTTTATTTGTATTCTATGCTGGTGGACTGCGTGACCGGAGTTCCTGTAACAGGGTAATTTTTGTGTTGTTTGGCTTTCATGATCTTTAACATGAGTATAAGGTAGACATTCCTTACCAGATTCTAAGCCATGTAATATCTGTTAGTTATTGGGCGATTTTTCTTATTTTTGCAGTTCAAACAGAGTAAGTATAACCAACCATTGTATTAGAGTAACTACAATAATATGATTACATCAGACCAACTAAGCCAATTGTTGGAGCGCCGAGATGCGCTGAGGGGGTATCTTTGACATTGACCAGAAGAGAATTCAACTGGAAGAGGAAGAATTAAGAACTCAAGACCCTCATTTTTGGGATGATCCCAAGAAGGCAGAGTCCCATATGCAGATCATAAAGTCTCTTAAAAACTGGATAGAGGGATTTGAGAATGTCGATAGTATCGTAGAAGAGACAAAACTATCGTTGGATTTCTATAAGGAAGATCTTGTTACAGAAGATGAGGTTGATGACAACTATGCTAATGCTCTTAAAAAAGTCGAGGAGCTTGAGTTGAGAAATATGCTTCGTCGAGAGGAAGATCGGCTTGGGGCAGTGCTGAAGATCAACTCAGGTGCCGGCGGTACCGAGGGGCAGGACTGGGCGTCTATGCTTGCACGCCTGTATCAGCGTTGGTGTGAAGCTCACAATTACAAAGTCACAATCACTAACTGGCAGGATGGAGATGAAGCCGGCATCAAGACTGCAACTCTCCAAATAGAGGGTGATATGGCATATGGCTTCCTTAAAAGTGAAAATGGTGTCCATCGTCTTGTTCGTGTTTCTCCCTATAATGCACAGGGTAAGCGCATGACTTCTTTTGCATCGGTATTTGTTGTTCCACTTGTAGATGATACAATTGAGATAGAGGTCAATCCTGCGAATATATCTTGGGACACGTTTCGAAGTGGTGGAGCGGGGGGGCAGAATGTCAATAAGGTTGAAACAGGTGTACGTCTTAGATATATGTACACTGACCCTGACACAAAGGAAGAGCGTGAGATAATTATCGAGAATACCGAAAGCCGTTCGCAGCTTAATAATAGAGAGAATGCTATGCGCCTCCTTAAGAGCCAACTGTATGATCTCGAGCTCGAACGCCGTCGCAAGGCTCAGGCATCGATTGAGGATTCCAAGTTGAAGATTGAGTGGGGCTCTCAGATTAGAAGTTATGTCTTTGATGATAGACGAGTCAAGGACCATCGTACTAACTACCAAACAAGTGATGTCAATAAGGTAATGGATGGTGAAATCGATGAATTTATCAAAGCATATCTCATGGAGTTTGGTGGTGGAGAGTGATCTAGTGAGAAAATAAAGTAATCACGTAAAATAAATTAACTACTTATGGCTACTACAGCAGATTTTAGAAATGGTATGTGTCTGGATATTGATGGCAGCTACTATTTCATTATTGAGTTCCTTCATGTTAAGCCTGGTAAAGGTCCGGCTTTTGTGCGCACAAAACTTAAAAATGTAGAGACTGGTCGTGTCCTTGACAAGACTTGGAACTCTGGGGTTAAAGTTGAAGAGGTGCGTATTGAGCGCCGTCCTTATCAGTATCTTTACAAAGATGATATGGGACTTAACTTTATGCATCCTGAGACTTTTGATCAAATTCAAATCCCTGAGAAGAGCATCACAGGTGTGGAATTCCTCAAGGAAGGGGATATGGTCGAAGCTATGGTACATGCTGCGAGTGAAACAATTCTTACTTGTGAGCTTCCGGCTCATGTCACTTTGGAAGTTACATATACTGAGCCCGGCATCAAGGGAGATACTGCTACCAATACACTCAAGCCTGCGACTGTAGAAACAGGTGCAGAAGTGCGTGTCCCTCTATTCATTGAGACGGGAGAAAAGATCATCATCGATACAAGAGACGGATCATATCAGGGGCGCTCAAAGGAGTAAGCATAATATATATTGAAAAATGAAGGAGACTCGGAGATCAGATATAATCTTCCGAGTCTCCTTTATTTTAGGTTATGGTCTGTTGGAATTTAAGTTGAAAGGCATTATTTTTGCCATGAAAAATAACGTTTGAAAAGAATTATTAACCTAATTGCTATGATGAAAGCGATCACAAGAGTATTTCTCTTCTTTCTGACACTTATTTCCTGTCTGTCTTGTAAACAACCTGTGAAGTTGAATGAAGTAGACCTTGGCAATCAAGAGGTATCTGTGAGTATATCCACCCATTTTAGTTCGCTTTCCCTGGGACTTCGTTCGGAAGCCAGCAGTAGAGCTCAGTACATCGCCAATGACTTGAGACGTATTAGCTTTAATGGTATAAGAGTTGTCTTCTACTCTACAGATAGGGATGGCACCCCTAAAACTGTACTAAAAGTATTCGACAAAGATATTGAGTATGATAAAGAAGGATTAAGAGGTGCCGATGTCAACGAGAGTATTGTCGATGGAGGTTCACTTTCTCTAACCATTAAAGATATCAGAGTACCTGAGGACAACTATAGCGTCTTGATCATTTGCAACCCAACAGAGGAGTTTAAGAGCCGAACCCGAGAAGGACAAGCCTTTGAAGCACTCAAAGAAGACTTCGTACAGAGTCCTTTCGATGAGAACGGGCGGCTGTTGATGAAGTTTTTTACAAACTCAGAAAAGTTGATCAAGATCTCGAGGGACGATTTGGCAGGTTTACAGTCTCATAAAGTCCTTAGATTACGATCTGAGATGAAGCCTAACTTTGCTTATGCTTCTGTTTTCTGTAATGCCCCTGAGCTCCCGCATGGACACACTATTTCCAATGAACGTCTTGTCTTTTTTAGGGATGTCTCCAATAAGAAGTTCAGGCTTTTCCCGGAATATAAAAGCGTCTCTCTATCCAATGGAAAATCGGCACAGTATCCTATTGATGCTAACTTTTTAGGGATGTCCGGGAGAGAAGAACAACAACTCAGAGATAATTTTGCCTATGCTGAAGACTATGTTGATAAAGGGATCTTTTTTAAGTCTGTGACAAATGTCGTTGAGGAAAAGTTTCAAGGTTTTATTATTCCCGAGAATACGATGGATGGCTCAGATTTTCACGCCAAATGTGTGACGCGTCTGATTCTTGGAGTAACCTATTCTCCGGATCCAAATATTCCTATCGGTCAAGATTGGTTGACCGTTGATGGAAAAAACTATTCACGAACCACTTTTGAGCGGTTGGCAACGACAATAAAGGGTAAAAGTGCAAGCTCACAGACTTTCGAAGAAAAGAATATTATCAAGGCTTATGATATTTTGAAACCTTACTTCGAAAAAAAGGCAAAGTCCATAGAAGAAGGCTATTCTGATAAAAGTATACAATACTATAAGAAGGGTGTTTCTTACTATGCCATTCCTATTCGTCACTTTAAGGACAGTGAGGTCTCTGGAAAGAAGCAGACCGGAAGGTATGGAGTGGTACGTAACACTTTATACATGATCAATATCACTAAAATTAGTGGTCCGGGGCATGGGGATCCTCTATCATTTCCCCTCAATATGGAGTATGATGGTGAAGAAGGGACAGAGAGTAAAGTAACTTTCTCAGCTCCAAATATCATTGAGTATTCGGTGGAGCTTTAGACTCGGCTTCTCTACGATTAAGGGAACTGAGGTATGTAAAAAATGACTATTTTTGTGTACCGCAGAGCGTCGTTATCATAGCTCTTCTTGAGACAAGTTTTAAATTTTTTTATCCTCAATCATAGATGAACAATTTTTTCTCCTCCATACCTAAAGTAACCAAGAACTTAATCATTATCAATGTTATCGCTTATTTGGCGAGTTTGGCTCTGCCACGAGTAGGTATCGATGTCCTTAACTTATTGGGAATGCATTATTACGGTGCCGATGCATTCAGCATATATCAGATGCTGACCTACATGTTTCTTCATAGTACTTCCGGATTTGGGCATTTGTTTTTCAATATGTTTGCACTTTATATGTTTGGAGGACTATTGGAGAGAGTTTGGGGGGCTAAACGTTTTCTGATCTATTATATCATTACCGGGGTGGGGGCAGGTATTATTCAGCAGATAGTTTGGGCATTGACAACAGCCCCCTCTCTACCTGTATTTTATCATGATCTCTTGTTGACCATTGGAGCCAGTGGGGCTATATTTGGTATTCTTCTGGCGTTTGGCATGATGTTTCCCAACATGCCTCTATTCATTATGTTTATCCCTATACCCGTCAAGGCTAAATACGTTGTCATAGGCTATGGAATACTGGAACTACTGGCAGGTATTGCGGGTCGCGCGGGAGATAATGTTGCTCATTTTGCACATCTTGGAGGGATGTTGTTTGGTCTTGTTCTCATTCTTTTGTGGAGAAAGAAACACGGAAGAGATCAACTTTATTGATTCGAAGATAGTTTATGCAAGTTGTGTACAAGGCACTGCTTCCATTGAGCCTTTTTATAGCTTTTTTGTGTCTTCAGTCAGGTGTAGCTGATGTTACTGTGCTATGTTTATATGGGGATTGGGAAGCTTTGATCTCGCATCCATGGTCTATACTTACCTATGCTTTCATACATCTATCTGCTTTTCATCTTGTTCCTATACTTGGTGTCTTTTTTATTTTAATCTCTCTCACAAAAAAAAGGCTTTCAGTAAGCACGTATTATTTTTTGTTTTTTCTTGGTGTTATTTCGGGGGCACTGATGTTTATTTTGATTGAGTCTCTCTCCCCTGCCTCCATGCTTACATCTCTTACCGGTGCTTCAAGCGGTTTGACTGCATTGGTGGCCTATTGCTTGCTTAAGATGCCTCAGAGATATAATTTATTCTTGCGAATTTTATCTTTAGTTTTCATTATTATAGCAGATAGGCTTACTCTTTCTTTGTATAATGACTTAGGGTTTTATAGTCATCTCTCTGGTTATCTATTTGGGGCAGGTGTGGCATTATTCACAACTTATAGAACAAATAAAAATCGTAAATTAGTGGATCATAAGACTATTCTTATATCCAAAGCTAATAATTCCGGATATGCCTCTCTCTCTGACTCGGAAAAACAAATAATTCGGAAACCGGCAGAAGATAAACGCTAAAGATGATGCGTAAGTACAATATATTTGCAAAGACTAAATGGACTATTGAGCTTGTCTTGGAGATCATTCTTGTTGTTCTCTATGGTGGCTCTCTTTTGTCTCCTTATGTCTCTCCCCAAATAATTTCCATTCCTGCGGTCCTTAATCTCGCTTTCCCTGTCATATTAATTGTATTCCTTTTGATGACATTTATGCATCTGTTTAGGAAACGCTGGAAGTATCTTTTAATTCATGCGGTATTTCTTGTCATATCCGCAGGTTATATCAAAACCTATTATCCCATTACTTTTAATGAGTCCACATTACCCCATGATCTTAGGGTAATGACATATAATGTCGGAGGTTTTGCAGGGCGTAAGGATGCCCCAAGTATTCGATCAATTATTTTGGAGAAAGATGCGGATATTGTATGCCTGCAGGAGGCCATACTCTCACGAGATGAAGATGCAAATTCTTTGGAGTTTAGGAAACAGTATGGTAAGAGGTATCTATACCGGGATGCGCATTTTGATTACAAGACGCATACACAAGGATTGGTCTTGCTGTCCAAATATCCGATACTTAATAGGTTCGCCATTGAATATCCATATAAAACTGATGGTAATGCATCTGTAGCGTATCTTCTTAAGCTGCCTCATGACAAAACTCTGCTATTGATCAATAATCATATGGAGTCTTATCGCTTGACAAAAAAGGAGAAGGACTCCTATACAGATGTTACACGTCCTAATTTTTTCAAGCGCATACCAAGCCTTATAAGAGAGCTGTATAGTAGGCTTGGAAAGCCATTGTCTAAGCGCGCTCTTGCAGCCAAAGAGGTTCGTAAAGAGATCAATCGTCTTATGTCAGAACATCGCCCTGACTATATCATTGTTACGGGGGATCTCAATGATACTCCTATGTCTTATACTTACAGTAAACTTAGAGGCAGACTCCGAGATGCGTACAAAGATAAAGGGTGTGGCATTGGTGTCTCTTACAATGAACCTATATTCTATTTTAGGATAGATCATCTTTTTTATAATGAAAAGATGACTGTTTTGAGGGTTGATTTGCCTCGGTATGGCAAGAGCAGTGATCATAATCCACTCATTGCCGATTTTTCGTTGACAAAACCATAATTACTTAATAGAATTCTTATATCAAAACTTGTTATGAAGGTCTCCAATCTTTTAGCTCGGACTATTACCGGAGTCATTTACATTGCCATTATTCTGTCCGGGATATTGTCTGACTCCGTCATGATAGTAGGCATGGTTTTTGCAATCTTTGCAGGACAGGCCAATTTTGAACTACAAAGTATTATCGGAATTAATCGCAAAAGGCTGATGCTAAAAATAGTCCATGCCCTTATGACGATTCTTCTCTTTTATGTCATTTTTACCAGTTCGATGCAGGATGTCTCATATAGGGACTTTTTGATCCTATTGCTTCCGTACCTGGCGTACTATCTGTTTTATCTCACAGCTGAACTCTATCGCAATCGCCAAAATCCGATATATGAAGTCGGCCTCGCATTTTTCAGCCATCTATACATTGCTATTCCTCTTGGGATGTTGATGTTGCTGTGTGTAGACAAAGGGACTACCAGCGGCCTTGATTTGGGTAGTATGAGTTTCCATCGAACCTTTTGGCTCCTGCCCATTTTTGTTTTTGTCTGGCTCAATGATACCGGTGCATATCTCGTCGGGTCAAAGTTTGGTAAACATAAGTTATTTGAACGTATCTCTCCCAAAAAGACATTTGAGGGATTTGCTGGTGGGATACTTTTCACTCTCCTTGGAGCTGTTGCTTTTTATTATATATTTCCGGAAGTAACATCGGTATTTTACTGGTTGATACTTGCTTTGCTTGTAGGAGTTTTTTCAACTTGGGGAGATCTCTTCGAATCTTTTATCAAGAGAACTTATGGTGTAAAAGATTCCGGCAATATATTACCTGGTCATGGAGGGATTCTGGATCGTATCGACAGTATTCTTTTTGCAGCCATTCCGGCTTTTATGTTTATTGAAATCATAGTATATCTGAAGTAAATCAGGCTTTCAGAGATTCATCACATACAGCCCTCAAAGTAAGCTAAATGCCTACTTTGAGGGCCTTTTTGTCTGTTGACATGTATCCCCTTTATCCGGACATTCCGGAAGAGGCCTGAGAAAGTTGTCTAAGTTATCACATCAAGGTAGGCACATCGATTCATCAAGGTAGGCACAATGATTTTGATAGATGTATATATTGTTGTGGTGTTACAAAATCCGAAAAAGGCCGAGTTGTAGCATATGTTTTGTAACTTTGGGGTCTGTAGAATAACAAATGAAAGATAACGCTATGATCATAATAAGAGAAAAAGCCGCTCTTATAGAGGCTGTCAAAAAAGCTAAGTCTGAAGGTTTAAGCATCGGCTTTGTCCCTACAATGGGAGGATTGCATGCCGGGCATCTCAGCCTTATCGATAGGTGTAAAGCTGAGACTGACTTTTGTATTGCGAGTGTCTTCCTTAACCCAACGCAATTTAATGACAAAAATGACCTGATAACTTATCCACACGATCCTGTGCAAGATGAATCTCTACTTCAACTTGCAGGTGTAGATGTGATGTTTGCTCCTTCGGTTGAGGAAATGTATGATGCCGGAGAGACTGCTCCTAAGTTCAATATTGGTAGGGTGGCAGAGGTCATGGAGGGGGCACACCGTCCCGGGCATTTTGAGGGTGTTGTATGGGTGGTGAGCAAACTTTTCAGATTGCTTACTCCTGATAAGGCTTTCTTTGGAGAGAAGGATTTCCAGCAGATTGCCGTCATTCGCCGTATGACAGAGGTCTCTGAGGATATGAATCAGATAGAGATTGTTCCCTGTCCTGTTATAAGGGAGTCTGATGGACTTGCGATGAGTTCAAGAAATAACAGGCTTTCACTTGAACAAAGAAGTGCGGCTCCTGAAATTTTTGAAGCGCTACAAGCCGGAGTCGATGCGTACAAGTCAGGTGCGGGTATTTCTGAGGTTCATAAGCTTGTTGTTGATTTGATAGATCAACATCCTCTTCTCAAGGTAGAATACTTCAGTATCGTTGATGGACACACTCTTGAAGATGTGAAAAATTGGGATGATGCTGATGATGTGGTAGGGTGCATTACAGTATTTTGTGGAGATGTTCGCTTGATTGATCATATTCGCTTTATCTCTAAAGAATAACGGTTATGAGGAAATTCATAATCCTCGGGCTTCTGGCAATCTCTGCACTTTTTTACAGATCGATTGCTTGTGCTTCCGCAGGACTCCAAGTGGACAGTCTCACAGCCAAGAAGTATGAGGTGCGTGCAGTTTGGCTCACTACGATATTTAATCTTGATTGGCCGAAAAAGCCGGCACAGACCCTAAATGATGAAAAGCGGCAGCAGAAGGAGTTGTCTGCTTTTCTCGACAGGTTATACAATGCCGGCATCAATACTGTCTACCTGCAAGTCAGAGGTCGGGGAGACTTGATATATCCATCTTCAATAGAACCCATCAGTCCGGCAATAAAGGGTAAGTCCTTGAATGCCCTTTCCTACGATCCTCTCCAATATGCCATAGATGAGTGCCATAAAAGAGGGATGCGTGTTCATGCATGGCTTGTGACATTACCACTCGGAACCTCTTCGTACATAAAGACTTTGGGACACAATGCTTATGTCAAGATGTATCCCGGGCATTGTCTCAGATATAAAGGCGAATGGTACATGGATCCTTCATCAGAGCATACCATACGGCATTTGAAAAAAATAGTCAGAGAACTCGTAAGTCGGTATGAGATAGATGGTATCCAATTGGATTACATCCGCTATCCGTCCAACAAGGAGGATTTCCCCGATAAGTTAGCCTATGCAAAGTCCGGTACTTCTCTTAGTAAGGAAGAGTGGCGAAAATCCAATATTAATCGTATCGTTTCAGGTATATATGAGCAGGTCAAAGAGCTGCGTCCGGAGATAGAGGTGAGTGCTTCTCCTCTTGGTAAGTATAGAGAGGTCAAGGCCCTGGGTGAGGTGGGATGGACCGCTCTCGAAAGTGTACATCAAGACCCTCTCCAATGGGAAAAGGACACCAAGATAGATGCTTTGGCTCCTATGCTGTACTACAAGGAAAATTTGTTTTATCCTTTTGTTGAAGATTGGATCAATTTATTCAAGACTCCTATCATTGTAGGACTTGGTTCTTACAGACTGATGAGGGGCGAGGGTGACTGGAAACTATATGAAATCTTGGCTCAGGTAAGGTATGTACAGCAGCACCAAAAAACATCAGGCATAGCATTTTTTAGAGCGGATCAGGTTGCTTCACCTACATTTGGACTCTATGAGCAACTTAAAGACAGTCTTTTTGCTCGTCCCACACTTCCTTTTAAGGGCGATAGCCTTTTGATCGGAAATAAGCCTTCAGAGATAGAGGTTAGAGAAGAAAAAGAAGGACTTCGGATGTCTTGGCGATATGAGGTGTCGGCAGGAGATAAGGTCATGTATGTCGTCTATATCTCTCCTACTGGAGAAGTGAATCCGAATCAAGCCGGACACATGGTAGCACGAAGTCTTACAAATGAAGTTCTCATACCTTGGGCACATATTCCACAAGATACTCTCATTACATTTACCGTTTCGGTCTATAATGTGAGGAACGGCCAGGAAGCCGTTTCTACTGAAAAGCATGCTTATTATAGGACTTCGACGCAGAAATAAACTCTCTATCCCCCACCTTGTCAAACGGTTTGAGAGAGAGCATTTCAGTGTAATATTTGGTATATTTGTATCAGCAATAAATAATGAAATACTATGGCAACAATAAACCCCAGTGAAATGTATCGCCTCAGAGGTGTCTCCGCTGACAAAGAGGAGGTACATAAGGCAATAAAGAATGTGGATAAAGGGCTCTTTCCTCAAGCATTCTGCAAGATAATTCCCGATCTCCTTGGCGGTGATTCGGAGTATTGTAACTTGATGCATGCTGATGGAGCCGGGACCAAGAGTTCATTAGCCTATCTGTATTGGAGAGAAACCGGTGACCTTTCGGTGTGGAAAGGCATAGCGCAAGATGCCATAGTCATGAATATAGATGACTTGCTCTGTGTGGGGGCTACGGACAAGATACTCTTGTCATCGACCATCGGGCGTAATAAAAGGCTTGTCCCTGGTGAAGTCATCGGAGCAATCATCAATGGCACAGAGGAGATCCTTCAATCATTGAGAGACCAAGGCGTGGGGATATATTCTACCGGTGGGGAAACCGCCGATGTGGGTGATCTCGTACGTACAATCATTGTTGATAGTACTGTGACTTGTCGTATGCGTCGTGATGAAGTCATAGACAATGCTAATATCAAAGGAGGGGATGTCATCGTAGGGCTTTGTTCATATGGCAGGGCAACATACGAAGATGCTTATAATGGCGGTATGGGTAGCAATGGTCTGACCTCTGCTCGTCATGACGTATTTGCACACTATCTCGCAGAGAAGTATCCGGAGTCCTATGACACCGGACTACCTGACGATGTTATTTACTGTGGCAAGAAAAGTCTTACAGAGCCTGTTCCGGAGACAGATGTTGACTTTGGTAAATTGGTACTTTCTCCGACCCGCACATACGCCCCTGTCATTGCCAAGATACTCAAGCATCATAGGAAAGGTATCCATGGCATGATTCACTGCACCGGTGGAGGGCAGACAAAGGTCATGCATTTCGTCAAAGGAAAGAAGGTTGTTAAAGACTCTTGGTTCGAGATACCTCCTTTATTCAAGACGATCATGGAAGAGGGGAAAACTCCTCCTCAGGAACTATACAAGGTCTTCAACATGGGACATCGTATGGAACTTTATGTGCCTGCAGCATTAGCTCCTGAACTCATAGATATCTCTCGTAGCTTCAATATTGACGCGAAGATCATAGGCCGTGTGGAGGATGCAGAAAACAAACAGCTCGTACTGGATACTCCTTTGGGATATTTTGAATATTGATACTAAATGGCAGACGGACTTGACATACTCAAACGGACGGAAGGTCTGAAGGAGAGATTTGCTGAGGTCATGACAATGATCTCGGATCCTGACGTCATATCTGATAGAGCAAGATTTGAAAAACTCAGTCGTGAATACAAAGATTTGGAAGGTATTGTGATCACGACGGACAGGTATAGAATACTCTTAGGCCAACTTCAAGAAAATAGAGAACTCTTGTCTTCGGAAAAAGACGAAGACATGGTAGCTTTTATCAAAGAAGAAATCGTGTCTATAGAGGATGAGATCCCTCGTATCGAAGAGGAAATAAAACTCTTACTTGTACCCAAAGATCCTGAGGATAGTAAGAATACGATCATCGAAATACGTGGTGGCACGGGTGGAGATGAAGCTGCTCTATTCGCCGGAGATCTGTATAAAATGTATGTGCGCTACTGTGAGTCTCGTGGATGGAAGTGCACTACGACATCTATGAGTGAGGGCACACTGGGTGGGTTTAAGGAGATCGTCTTCACTGTCGAGGGTGAAGGGGTTTATGGGACTCTTAAATATGAGTCAGGGGTACATCGTGTACAGCGTGTGCCACAGACTGAGACGCAGGGTCGTGTGCATACTTCTGCAGCCACAGTGGCAGTATTGCCTGAAGCGGACGAGTTTGAGGTTGACATCAAAGAGTCTGATATACGTATAGACCTTTTCTGTAGCTCCGGAGCCGGAGGACAGTCAGTGAATACGACTTATTCTGCGGTGCGACTGGTACACATCCCTACAGGTATCGTTGTGCAGAGCCAAGATGAACGCTCACAGCTGAAAAATAAAGCTAAGGCAATGACAGAGCTTCGGACTCGTATATACAACCTTGAGCATCAGAAGTACTTAGATGAGATTGCCTCTAAGCGTAAAACAATGGTATCTACAGGTGATAGATCAGCAAAGATCCGTACGTACAATTATCCTCAAGGGCGTGTGACCGATCATCGTATCAACCTCACGTTGTATCAACTTAACGATATTATTGGTGGAAATATACAGCCTCTCATTGATGCCCTGACTGTGGCAGAAAATGCCGAACGCCTAAAATCCGCTGAGTTATAAACTCTCTCTTATCTTCTGACAGCTATGCGTAAGATTATATTTGTAACGGGAGGACAGCGTTCGGGCAAGAGTGCTTTTGCTCAAAGTCTTGCAGAAAGCCTTTCGAGTTGCCCCACATATTTAGCTACTGCAAGGCACTGGGATGCAGACTTTGAGAAGCGCATCCAACTTCATCAGGAGGCGAGGGGCGATAGTTGGGAGACTCTTGAGGAAGAAAAACACCTCAGCAGGCATAATCTGTCCGATAAAGTAGTACTACTTGACTGCGTTACTCTTTGGTTGACAAATATATATCATGATAATGATTATAAGATGCAGCCATCTTTGACAGAAGCCAAGGAGGAGTGGAACAAGTTTATCGCACAAGACTTCATCCTCATCGTGGTCAGCAACGAAATAGGTATGGGAATGCATGCGATGGATGAGTCCACCAGGCACTTTGCAGACATGCACGGATGGATCAATCAGCATATCGCCTCTTCTGCGGATGAGGTATATCTCACAGTCTCAGGAATCCCTGTCAAAATTAAGGGTTAAACTCTCTAAAATATTTTTCTGATGAAGACATTTGAAGAACAACTTTGGGAGAAAATAAATACTCGCACCAAGCCTCTTGGTTCTTTGGGTAAATTGGAGCAGATCGCATTCAAAATAGGAAAGATACAACAAAGTCTCTCTCCCGAGTTGCGACACCCCTCGATGCTCGTATTTGCCGCAGATCATGGAATTGCTGATGAGGGCGTGAGTCCTTGTCCTAAAGAGATAACATGGCAGATGGTGCAAAACTTTGTCAACGGAGGTGCAGGTATCAGCGTATTTTGTAAGCAACACAGCATACACCTCCGAGTTATCGATGGCGGAGTGGACTATGATTTCCCTAAGGAACTTAACGTAGAGAGTTGCAAACTCGCAAGGGGTACTCGTAACATGAGGTACGAGCCTGCCATGACCATCGAGCTTTGTCAAACAGCCATGCAAAAGGGAGCTGAGTATGTGAGAGAAGAGTATAACAAAGGCTGTAACGTAATAGGATTCGGGGAGATGGGGATCGGAAACACCTCTCCAGCCTCTCTCCTTCTGCACAAGTTCGTAGGGACACCTCTTGAAGTTGCTGTGGGAAGAGGTGCAGGACTTACCGATGAGGGGCTAAAACATAAGTACAATATCCTAAAAGAGGTTTCAGAAAAATATAACCCACAAACACCTCTTGAGACTCTTGCCACCTTCGGAGGTATTGAAATTGCCATGATTTGTGGTGCAGTGCTTGAGGCAAAGCGACTTAATATGTTGATCATAGCTGATGGATTTATCACATCATCGGGGTTCTTGGCTGCTTACGAAATGCAACCGGATATAATGGACAATGTTATCTTCAGCCATGCATCGAAAGAGCCTGGACACGCATCCATGGTCGAACACATGAAGGGAGATCCCATCCTGCACTTAGACTTACGTTTAGGTGAAGGTACGGGGGTAGCTATTGCCTATCCTATCATACAATCTGCTTTGGTCTTTCTCAACGAAATGGCAAGTTTTGACGAGACCGGTGTCTTCGAGGTCGAAAAACATAGATGAGGACCTCAGAAGCAGGAGAAATAGAAAAAGTCATTCACTCTTAATCCCCCCTAAAAAACATAAGAAATTAGAATAAGGCTATCGGCTTTGTTTGACGACAGACAGAATCCATTCTGTCACGGAACGGAAAATATTCCGTCAAGGCACGGACGGTCGTCCGTGCCTCAACAGAAACCGAAAGCTTGCCCTTCTGTCAGTCAGCCCCTAATAAACACGTCCAACAACGATGCGTAAGACTCCAAAGTTTCTGCTATCAGTTCGAAACCAATTGAATTTACTTCGGCATGCCTTCCTCTTTTACAGCAGGATTCCGATAGGAAAGATCGACTACTCTGATCAGAATTTGATCAAAGCCTTTCGTTACTTTCCTTTGGTGGGGATTGTTGTTGGCGGGATATCAGCCTTAGTATACACATTGTCTGATCTCATCTTACCTCAGTACATCAGTGTGCTGTTGGGCATCATAGCCGGGGTAATTATGACAGGAGCCCTTCATGAAGACGGTTTCTCGGACTTCTTTGATGCCTTTGGGGGTAGTCATGACAAAGAAAAGGCTTTGGAAATAATGAAAGATAGCCATATCGGAGCTTATGGAGTCTTGTCTCTGATCTTTCTACTTCTGACCAAATACACCTTACTTTTATCACTTTCAGGGCAGTATATTCCTTGGATATTCATTGCCTCAGGTGCTTCTGCTCGTCTCATGCCGATCATTACCTCCAAGATATCGACATACGCAAGAAACGAGAATCAAAAAAGCAAATCTCTACACCTTCGCATCAGGATAGACAACGTCACGACAACTATTGCAACACTTTTTGCCGGTCTCCCACTACTGCTCCTACCATGGGAAGTCTCAGCGATAGTCATACCTGTATATGTACTCATACTTTTTGTCATGAAATGGTATACAGAAAGACGCATCGGAGGGTACACCGGCGACACATTAGGAGCACTTGAGCAGTTTTGCGAAGTTGCATTTTACCTCTCTGCCAGTGTCATGCTATCTATATATCCTTAAGATTATGACTCTCTCTCTTCTGCGTCATACACAAGTCTCTTTGCCTCCCGGCATTTGCTACGGACAAATGGATGTAGCTCTTAGCTCATCTTATGCAGAAGAATGGGAGAAAATATCGTCATCGCTCGGAGGAAAAACATTTGGGGCCGTATTCTCTAGTCCTCTGTCTCGGTGTAAACTCCTTGCCAACTACTTGAGTCCTACAGCCATAGAAGATCCAAGACTTATGGAGCTAAACTTCGGAGTCTGGGAGGGCTGGCAATGGGACGACATATATAGCACAAGAGAGGGCAAAGAGTGGTTCGACGACTATGTCAATACTCCAACACCTAACGGAGAGTCCTACTTCGCCTTGATACAAAGAGTCCATCACTTCATCTGTGATTTGCATCAAAAAGGAGGTGAAGAGATCCTCATCGTCACCCATGCAGGGGTCATCCGAGCGTTCATGCACCTATTGGATGGCATCAGTGTGGACGAAGCCTTCCAAACGCCCATAGACTATGGGGCTCTCATAACTTATCCCCATATAAACCTCTCCTCTTTCATCAAATAGATAAATGAAAAAACTCCGTCCCATAATGTTCGTTGGCACAGGCTCCGACGTCGGAAAGTCTGTCATCAATACCGGTTTCTGTCGTATGTTCGTTCAGGATGGATATCGTCCTGCACCCTTCAAGGCACAAAATATGTCGCTCAACAGCTACGCAACCATAGACAACCTTGAAATAGGACGTGCCCAAGCGGTTCAAGCCGAAGCCTGCAAGATACCTTGTTGTGTGGAGATGAACCCCGTGCTGCTCAAGCCTACCAATAATCTCACCTCACAAGTTGTACTCAATGGGAAACCATCAGGCAATAAGTCGGCATCTGAATACTTCAACGAGACCGACAGAGATGCACTGTTTGAGGAGGTCATAAAGTCATACAACAAACTTAGTGAGAATTACAATCCTATAGTTATAGAAGGAGCGGGCAGTATTTCGGAGATCAACCTTTGGAAGAAGGATATCGTAAATATGAGGGTTGCACTAAGGACCGGAGCTGCAACTTATCTTGTCGCAGACATCGACAGGGGAGGTGTATTTGCGAGTGTATATGGAACGATAGCCTTACTCCCAAAGGAGCAAAAAGAAGCCATCAAGGGAATAATCATCAACAAGTTTAGAGGGGACTTGCGCCTCTTTGACGAAGGACGTAAAATCATCGAAGAGCTTACGGGCATACCCGTCGTAGGAGTAGTCCCCTACGCCAAGGACATATTCATCGAGCAAGAGGATGGTGTCGCGATAGACCACAGTAGCAGGGCTCCCATTGAGGGGAAGATAAATATCGGTGTGGTACTGCTCAAGTATATGTCCAACTTCACGGACTTCAATATGCTTCAGCACACCCCTGGTGTACACCTATATTATAGTGATGATCCGGAAAATCTTCTGTGTGCTGATATTATCATCATTCCTGGATCAAAGAATACTATTTCCGATCTTAAAATACTAAAACAGAAAGGTATAGATAGGGTTATCAAGGAACATATATCTAAAAATAAAAGCTTGTACGGTATCTGTGGAGGTTACCAAATGATGGGCAAAAAAATTCTTGATCCTTATGGAATTGAGGGTGATATTCCTGAGATAGAAGGTCTTAATATAACCCCAACGGTCACAACTCTTGAAAAAGGTAAGCAGACCAGCCAATGCAGGTTTACATTTATAAAGAAAGACGTGTCTGGCGAAGGGTATGAGATACATGCCGGGAAAACCGCGACAACCCAGCCAAGTCCCCTATGTATTCTCAGCAATGGCTACGAAGATGGATACTACCTGAATGACAAAGTCTGGGGAACCTATGTTCATGGTATTTTTGATAACGCTTCTGTGATCACATTTGTCATCAAACAAATTGACCAGACATTTTCCTCAACGATAGACTATAAGTCTAAAAAAGAGGAGGGCTACGATCAGTTGGCTCAACTCATTCGAGATCATATTGATGTGGATTATGTATACAAAACTCTTGAGTTATGATACATGGGCATGGAGATGATGCATATAAGTATTTGAATAAAATCATAGGCGATTTTAGTTCGAACGTACCTTATTGCCATCACGGAGATCAAGTAGCCGAACATATCAAAGATAATCTACGGTGTATACATAATTACCCTGATCCATCTGCCAGCAAGCTGACAGCTTTACTAAAAGACCATCATCAGCTGACATCGGCGAATGACCTTTTGGTTACAAACGGATCGGCAGAGAGTTTTTATCTACTTGGACATCTCTTTGAGTCTCAAAGATCTATTGTGACCTATCCGTCTTTTGCAGAGTATGAAGATGCTTGCACCTTGTATAAGCACAAGATAGAGTTTGTTCCGATAGAAGCATTGGCAACAACTAAGATACATCAATCCAAAACCATTTGGTTTGCTTTGCCCAATAACCCGGACGGTTTTATCATTCCTATTGATGCTGTCGAAGAGCTCTGTAGGAAGAATCCGGATACCTATATCATCGTTGACAGTGCTTATAGCGAACTGTGCCCTGGTATCTCTCCTATAGTCAAACTTCATGATCAATATCCCAATCTGATCACTATCCACTCGCTGACCAAGACTTTTGCAATACCCGGTCTCAGGCTGGGTTATGTGATAGCATCGGCCAAGATTATTTCCCAATTAAAGCATTTTCGCCTGCCTTGGAGTGTAAATAGTGTTGCGCTGATTGCAGGAGAGTTTATAGTGAAAAATTATGATGCTCTACAGCCGGACGCTGAGGCCTTGTGCAAAGAGTCCCGACAGTTCCAAAAAAAACTAAGTCAGATCGATGGGATTGAAGTAGTCCCTTCTCAGTGCAGTTTTTTTCTCTGTCGATTGAAAAAAGGCACAAGTGCCGAACTAAAAGAATATTTGGTGGCACAACATGGGCTATTGATCCGAAATGCTGATAATTTCAGGGGATTAACCAATCAGCATTTTAGGATATCAACACAAGGCGAAGAAAGAAATGATCTTCTTTGCCAAGCAATATCAATGTATATCCAGTCACTGTAACATGCAATTCAACCCGGACTTATTGATCCCCATGTTTATCGGGATTACATTGGACAGTATTATTGGGGATCCTTATCGGATGCCTCATCCTATAAGGTTGTTTGGTAAGGTGATTTCATGGTGCGATAGGAGATTCAATTATGGGATGCATCGAAAAGTCAAAGGAACGATAGTTGCCTTAAGTCTTGTAGCCTTGACATTTATGATTTTTTATCTGATCAGTTTCTCACTCCGTGATAACGACATCTTACGATGGTGTATTGAATCGATTTTTTTCTTTTTCGGGGTATGTAATCATAGCCTTATTAAGGAGGCATGGAAAGTAGAGAGAGAAGTAAACAAAGGAGACCTGGCAATTGCTCGCAGGCAAGTCGGATATATAGTAGGTCGAGATACATCTAACCTCTCTTTTCATCAGATAAGGACAGCGACCCTTGAGACTCTTGCGGAAAATCTTAGTGATGGAGTCATAGCTCCTCTTTTCTTTTATGCTATTGGAGGCATTCCATTGATGATGGCTTACAAGATGATCAATACTCTTGACTCCATGATCGGGTATAAAAATGATAAATATGGAGATTTCGGGTGGTTTGCTGCGAGGATATTGGATGACGGTGCAAATTATATTCCGGCACGTCTGACAGCATTTATTATGGTTTTATTACCACCGAGTCTAAGAGGGTTCAAGTCAATGCAAAAATATGCCCGCCATCATTCAAGCCCCAATTCCGGGTATCCTGAATCCGCCCTTGCAGGGATATTGGACTGCCAATTTGGAGGCCCCAACATTTACCATGGAAAATTGGTAAACAAGCCATACATCGGAGACAATCCGAGGGAGGTCACCCACTCAGATATCATCAAAGCTTGTATAATAAACGCCAAAACAACAGCCATAATGGTATTTCTTATTGCTTTGATAAGTACGTTTATCTCTTGTTTCTAACACCGGAAAAGGTTTTAGGGATAAGTATTGATAGGATATAACTATTCAATAAAGAATCAGGACCTTTAAAAAGTCCTGATTTTATTTTTTTAACATGAGAGGTATCAATCTGAATGGTCTTTTTCCCCTTAGAACTTCATGTCCGATGAGGGTCACTTTAAGCGCATAGTTATTCACGTAATCAATTTTAAGGAGACCATTTTGAATCATCTGATATATGTATTCCCTCCAGTGTACAGTCGACAAATCTTGTCCCACTCCATAAGTAGGGAGATGATGATATTTGTTTGCAAGGACTTCATATTTTTTTGATCCCCTCAAGATATCTATTGTCATACTGAGATTGACGCGCTCGCCAGTACGTATTATTGCACTCATAGCCTTTTGGGCTATAGTGACCCCATCTATCGATTGAGGTGCAGGATTGAGGCAGACATCACAGTTGTTACAATTATCCTTGCGAGGGTAACCGAAATATCCCAAAAGTATTTTTCGACGACATATATTTGCCTCACAATACCTCTTCATGTACTCCATTTTTTGTCGGACAAGATCATGCTGTCCACTCTCACTGATCAGTTTCTCAACGACAAAAATATCTGTATAAGAGTAGAATAATAAAGTATCGGCAGGCTGACCGTCACGTCCGGCGCGTCCAATCTCTTGATAATATCCCTCCACATTTTTCGGCATATTGTAGTGGATTACCCAACGTATGTCAGCTTTATCTATCCCCATTCCAAATGCTACTGTTGCACAGACAGCCTCCACTTGGCCTGAGACGAAGGTCCTATGTACTATTTCCCTATCTTTGACAGACATTGTGGCATGATACGGCAGAGCTTTGATCCCCATGGCATTAAGCTCTTTTGACAGGGTCTCTGTCTCACTTCGTTTGTTGCAATAGATAATTCCGCATGAGTTGTCATGGTCATTGATAAATTGCTTTATAGCGATCAGCTTATCTGCCTTTTTATACCCTCTTCGTACTTCTAAGTAAAGATTAGGCCTATCAAAATCTCCAACGATTATCTTGGGTGTATGAAGTTCCAACTTTGAGACGATATCTTGTCGAGTTGCCTCATCTGCGGTTGCAGTGAGAGCAATGATGGGGAGGTCAGGGTAATATCGTTTGATAATCCCAAGTTGAGAATATTCGGGTCTGAAGTCGTGCCCCCATTGAGATATACAGTGTGCCTCATCGATAGCAACTAAAGATATAGGAGCACGCTGAAGCATATCAAATACAGAAGGAGAAAGTAACGTCTCCGGAGCCACATACAACAACTTAAGATGGCCCATAAGCAAGCGATTCACTACTTCCTCCCGTCTTTTGCTTGTCAGAGTACTGTTGAGTGTTGCAGATGGAATACCTCTGTCTTCCAGAGCAATGATCTGATCTTTCATCAAAGCAATAAGGGGAGATACGACCAATGTACAGCCTTTCATTAACAATGCCGGCAATTGATAGCAAAGAGACTTTCCTGCCCCCGTAGGTAGCACTGCCAGTTGGTCATGACCTGCCAGTACTGTTCGGATGATCTCTTCCTGTAGAGGTCTAAACTCTTTGTGCCCGAAGTACTGAAATAATGCTGATTTCAGATCTGTCATGATTGTGGCTATTGCTTGTTAATGATTGAGAGGAGTAGAGTAAGAGAAGCTTCAGTTGTAGATAAGATGTTTTGTTCTCTTCCGGCATCTGTTGACTGATAAAGATAGCTATAGACTCCGTCTGCCGATGCTACGGCGATCCATACATAACATGGGGCATGTCCCTCATTTTCGGTGGGACCGCATACTCCCGTTGTCGCAATAGAAAAAACTGTAGAACTCAGAGACCGGACATTGATGGCCATAGCCTCTGCGGTTTCCCTTGTTACCAAACCTTTATCAAGTATGCTTTGGGGGATGTTTAGCTGATTTTTTTTACTCTCATAAGTATAGGCGACAATACCGGTATCGAACCATCCGGAAGCACCCGATATGGCACAAAGAGACGATGCAATAGCCCCTCCCGTACAACTCTCAGCCACTGAAATAGTCGATGCTGTAGAGGAAAGTCTTTCTGCTATAGCGTTAGCTATTTCATATATGTTTCTCCTTAGATCTGACATATTATATTTGCACACGAGAGTAGGGTGCGGCATCTATGCTGCAACGATGCCCCTCTGCAAAGGCAAAGCTACCGGCCATGGCAACCATGGCTGCATTGTCTGTCGTGTATGCGAATGGTGGTATAAATACTTTGTTCCCTGTTCGTTGACCGTACTCAACAAAGGCATCGCGCAATCCTGAGTTGGCCGAGACTCCACCGGCAAGAGCAACCTCCTTGATGCCATGAGCTTTTGCGGCCTTTTCAAGTTTATTCATCAATATATCTATGATGGTTTTTTGAAGCGAAGCGCAGAGATCCTCTTTCCGATTGACCACAAAATCCGGGTCTTTTGCAAGTTCATCCCTGAGAGTGTAAAGGAATGATGTCTTGAGTCCGCTAAAGCTATAATCAAATCCTGCAATCTGAGGCTTTGCAAAGTGAAAGGCTTCAGGGTTGCCTTGCAGTGCCAACTTGTTGACGATAGGTCCCCCGGGATAACCAAGCCCCATAACTTTAGCACACTTGTCAAATGCTTCTCCGGCAGCATCATCGATGGTTTTGCCGATAATTTCCATGTCAAAGGACGATCGTACAAGGATAATCTGGGAGTTTCCTCCGGAAACAAGCAGACAGATGAAGGGAAATTTTGGTGTCTCGACCCTTTCGTTCGGCTTTTGGATATAATGGGCGAGTACGTGAGCCTGTAAATGATTGACATCTACAAGTGGGATATCAAGCCCAAGGGCTATCCCTTTCGCAAAGGTCGTGCCAACTAATAGCGACCCCAATAGACCTGGGCCTCTTGTGAATGCAATGGCATTAAGTTCTTCGGCCTTGACTCCAGCTTGTTTGAGAGCCTCGCTGACCACAGGAACGATATTTTGCAGATGGGCACGGCTTGCCAATTCGGGGACTACACCTCCGTAAGCCTCATGCACCTTCTGCCCTGCTATGACGTTGGACAAAAGTTGGTCTCCACGTAACACCGCAGCAGAAGTATCGTCACAAGAAGATTCGATCCCAAGGATTAAAGTATTTGGATTGATATGTGTCATGAAATATATGTTTCAAAATATTATAAATGTCCGAAAGCGAACACTCTACAAATTTACGCACATTAAATATCAGCCCCAAACATTTTTGAGTTTGATGTCTGTCCATGAAATATGTCGTGGTGCCATGTGTTTATTGTGGGATCTTAAAGGTTAGCGCTATTGAGATGATGTTTGCTTGTTGATATTTTCTCGGTGGTGATGGTTTTGATCTCTTTGGAACCAAGATATACAACCTTCGACATCAAGGTAGGCATCTTGATTTCTCAAGGTCTTTACCTTGATGAAACAAGTTAGACAACCTTTTTCAGAGGATATTTAGACTTACTAAAGATTGGAATCCCATGATTGTATGAAAAAGATTTCATATGGAGATTGTAGGGGACTTGGATATTGGTTTTGACTCATTCTGGTCACGAAGAGTCTCTGCATCTGATTTTGTGGGAATTTGTGGATACTTTGATACAACTTTTTGTTGTGTTTAAGGGTTTTACTAAAGATATATCTGTTAAAAACAGTATCAAAAATAGAATTTACTGAGAAGAACAATGATAAAGCCTGATTTTATATTTGAGACTTCGTGGGAAGTATGTAACAAAGTTGGAGGCATATACACTGTATTGAGTACACGTGCTGCTGTGATGCTTGAAGATATGGGAGATAGGGAGCGAATACTTTTTATCGGCCCCTGGATAGATGGTAGAGAATCAACTGATTTTAATGAGGATAAAGTACTGACTGAGAGATGGGGACTCGCTCTTTCTGAGGTTACTCATTTGCCTGTCAAAATCGGCTATTGGGACGTTCCCGGACAGCCGTTGTGTGCCCTCGTGGACTTTAGATCACTCTATGAGCAACAAGACGCGTTGTATTTTGAAATGTGGGAGAAGCATGGTATCCGTAGCGAACTGGGTTATGGAGATTATGATGAGGCGTGTATGTTCAGTATTGCTGCTGCTAAAGTGATGATGGCTTGGCAACAATTGGGGGCTATCGATGGTAATATTGTTTCGATTTTCAACGAATGGACTACAGGCATGGGTCTCTTATACCTCAAGTCTTATACTCCGTCCATAAAGACAGTTTTCGTCACTCATGCCACAACTGTAGGTCGATCTATTGCAGGGAATGGTAAACCTCTGTATGACAGTATGAAATACTTTAACGGCAATCAAATGGCATCTGAACTGAACGTACAGGCAAAGCATACTCTCGAACGACTTGCAGCGCATCAGGCTGATGCTTTTGGCACTGTCAGTAAAGTGACGGATGTGGAGTGTGGACAGCTTTTGGGAAAGGCTGTTGATGTAGTTGTTCCGAACGGTTTTGAGCCGGGGTTTGTTCCTGATTCTGCAGATCTCAAGGATATAAGAAATACTGCGCGTCAGAGGATTATAAAGATTGCACATACTCTCTACGGTAAAGCTATAGAACCCGATGCTCTCATCATTGCGACTTCAGGGCGGAGCGAGTACCGAAACAAAGGGTTGGATGCTTATATTGAGGCCATTGCCCATGTAGCGGAGGATGAGAAGGTGGATAAGGATATCATAGCTCTTGTTCTCATTCCCGGATGGATAAGCGGAGCAAGAGAGGATTTGGCAAATGCGTTGAAAGTGGGTGGCGTGTTTTCCAAACCGATGAGAGAGCCAATGTTGTCTCACCGATTGAATGAACCTCACAACAATCCCATATACAAACATTTGTCATCTCATAAGGAAAAATGGGGGGTAGGGGTGTATCCTGTATATGTCCCTTCATATCTTGATGGGAATGATGGTATCGTTGATATGAACTACTACGACTTCTTGGCCGGGACTGATCTTACTCTTTTCCCCTCATACTACGAACCTTGGGGGTATACACCTCTTGAGAGTATTGCCTTTGGAGTGCCTACTGTGACTACGGATAAGTCCGGATTTGGAATGTGGGTAAAGGAAATGCTTCCGGAACCATCTGTCTCAAACTGCGGGGTCGAGATTCTACACCGTAATGATCATAATATGCAATACTTGGCTGAGAGATTGGCACAGATAATATCATCATTTACAGTCTTACCCGAAAAGGAAAGGAAGGATGTGTCAGTGGCAGCAATCAAGCTCTCTAAGGAAGCCTATTGGGGTAAGTTTTATACACACTATAAGCAGTTGTTCAATAAAGCATTAGGCCGGTAGAGTATCGTAAGATCTTCATATGTGGGAGAAAAACGGTAAATTTGCGACTGATTTATAACGAATATACTATTGACAATGGTAGAGTATAGGCCCTTTTGGGGTAAACTTCTTAAAATATTTGGCTGGAAGCCTATTTATCCAAAACAGCTCTCTCGCAAATCTGTGATATGTGTTGCACCTCATACGAGTAACTGGGACTTTCCCTTAGGGCTTTTTTATTACCTGTCCATGGGACGTAAGCCTCACTTCTTGATCAAAAAAGAGTGGTTTGTATTTCCTCTCAACTTCTTTTTTAAGTTGCTCGGAGGAGTCGCTGTTGATAGAAATAAGAAAACTTCTACTGTGGATCAGATCATCGAAGGGTTTGCAAAAAAAAACGACTACAATATCGCTGTGACTCCTGAGGGCACTCGATCAAAGAGAGATGAGTGGAAGACAGGCTTTTGGCGTATAGCCTCAGGGGCAGGTATTGTTATTGAGTTGGCAAGAATAGATTATAGAAAGAAAGAACTCGGAATCTTTGAGGTCTTTACTCCAACTGGTGACATGGTGGCTGATATCGCTTATATACGTTCGCGCTACAGCGCAGATATGGCGAAATTCCCTGAAAAGTATAGCGAGTAGTGCTAATGGAAGCTAAAAATATCATCAATGTTGCTCTGATTCAGATGCAACAGGTACAGTGTGATATCGATCAAAATATTGCGCATCTTCGTTTGATACTGGAGCACACCGCTTTGGATGAAATTGACTTATTGCTCCTGCCTGAAATGTGGACAACCGGTTTTGTCACAAAAATGGAGACCGGTATTTCGGATGCCTATGACCGAGGCTTGAATATCATGAAAGAACTCTCTAAGAACTACGGTTGTGCTGTCTATGGAAGCCTGCTCAAAGTTTTGGACGGGGGAAAGCTTGCAAATGCCGGGGTATTTCTGGATGTCTCTGAAGGAGTTCAGGAGGAGTACCACAAGGTACACTTATTTGGACCCGGGGGCGAAGCTAAATTTTTTGAAGCCGGAAACAAACGCTGTATGGTGAGTTGGAGAGGTTGGAATATCTTTCTGACGATATGCTATGATTTAAGATTTCCGGTTTGGATGAGGTACAGTGATGAGATACCTTATGATATGATCCTTTGCACTGCAAATTGGCCTTATCCTCGTCAAGAGGCTTGGAAAGCTTTGCTTCGGGCGAGAGCGATCGACAACCAGGCTTATGTTTTGGGATGTAATCGAGTGGGGCAAGGACCAAAGACTTTGCTCTATCCCGGGGATTCTGTTATTGCAGGACCTAAGGGTGATCTGTTGCATGAAATAATCAGAGATGAGGAGTGTGTCATAAAGGTTTCTTTAGACAGATGTGAAGTGAAAGGATTTCGGAATTCATTTCCTGTCCTTCAAGATGCGGACATTTTCAAGCTATTGTAATTTTTTTTCTCTGCCTATCTTGTTGATAAATATTTTGTTACCGAATTCTTATTTGAAATCGTGACAATGAAATGCTGAAAAAAGCGTCTAAATATTTGGATGGTCTGAAATAAATACCTAAATTTGCAGAGCAAAAGAAAAAACACGGGGTGTAGCGCAGTCCGGTTAGCGCACCTGCTTTGGGAGCAGGGGGTCCCAGGTTCGAATCCTGGTACCCCGACTTGAAACAAAGGTGTTGATAATCAAAGTCAAAGATTTGGTTATCAACGCTTTTTTTATTATTCCTACGTGTGGGATTGCATAGTGATTTCAGAGAGATGATTTCTAAAGAAAGATATTTTGTCGCAGATAAATGCTGTTATGCTCTTTATGGGCAACTACCATAATGGAAATGTTCCGGGAAGGTGTTCTTTGATGTTAAAGGAGCATCCTACATAAAATCCATATCTGGTGTATGTCGCATATAAGTTTATATTCTTGAGATCTATAATCATCATGGCTCCAAAGTCCATTCCCCTTTTCTTCTCTGATTCGTCTGTTCCATATCTTCGAAAACTAGCATAGCCAATCAGAGGAGCAATCCTGAATCTGTTGTGAAATGGGATTTGGTATCCTGCATGGATCAAAGAGCCCCGAGTCTTTATCTTTTGCCCGATATTGTTTGGGTTTTGCTCTCTGGGAAATCCAACCAAACAACTTAAAAAGCCTCCACAAAAATTTATATTTACTGCAAGTCCGATATTTGGTTTCATGTCCTCTTGCATTTTTAATGTGCCTAAGCCTACGCCTAAAAAGGACTCCTCGTAAACTCCTTCAAAATCAAAGAATGGGCTGATTTGGGCCTTTGTGCTATATGATACGGATAGAAAGATAAAAAGAAGGTAGAGTTTTAGTTTCATATTGGCAGAGAAATTTGATATGATTGAACTAACATCGTCCAAGATACAAATATTTGACTGATTCCATACCCGGCAGAGTTAACCATAGTAGTTTACTGCATTATTTCCCTTAAAAACTAAGCCGCTCTTTTTTCTTGCCACTGGTTAAACTTGCTCATTAGTAAAAATGAGATGGGGAAAGTAACTATCATTATTACTACACCTATACCTCCCCAAAGAGTCATTTGGAGTATTGACAGTGCGGCATTCTTCCAAAATACTATAAATGTATAGATACAATATGGTAGCGTTAGTATTGTTGTGATAATAACGGGAATATATCCGCGGTAGGCAATCCATTGGCCAAGATGTACAAAAAGATGAACAAAATATGCCATAAATGCTGCAAACCACAATCCATGAGCTCCGAAGCAAGTTGCAGTCAGAGAAACTCCGGAAAGTAGGATAAATTCATGTAAAACTCCTACTGCGAAGGTGGAAGTGGAGAATTTAAAAAGTCCTTGTTTCTCAATAAATTTTTCTATTTTAGGAAAACGTGTCTTCAACTTTATCCTATTTTTTGCAAGCCAATTTTCAAACATGATGATCTCTTCAAAATCGTGTAGCATGAAGATCACGGGTAAAATCATCATTAAAAATTCTAATGACTTCATAAGCAATTTATTTTATTATAATGTCTTTTGTGTTTTAAATGTACAAAAAGATGCCGACTCTCAATGATATTTGAGATGTCGGCATCCTCAGCATAAAAGATTCAAGTACGACTTCTAAGATTACAAAGCTCTAACTTGTTCCGGCTGTTTCTTAGCAGAGTTTATCGGCCTTCATTGCCGGTAAAGTGATCATATCTTATTAACCTGGCCAACAAACATCAACTTATTGCTACCGGCATGAGTGATTGTGAAGAAGAAAGGATGATCTACCCTAAACTCAAAGCCTGAAACAGGAGGCGCCTTGTCTATTACAGCGACCGCTGTGGCTGCTGCTGCCTCTACGCCCTTTTCGTTCCACTTAACCACACACTTTTGTACGATCTTGCTGATTTGGAGATCAGGATTGTCTATGATGTTGACTAATGCGTTAGGTCTAATGAGTTTAGACAACCCTATTGCCGCTGCAAGCTCAGGTTTGTTCTTATCAATGAGTGTGAGTAGTTCTGTTGTGAAATTAAACTTCGGTAGGTAAACATTTACAGGAAGCTGGCGAGAATATTTTTTGAATACCTCATGTGGGGCATATTTTGTCAAGAATTCAGGAGTAAGCGGTTGATTTTTGTCTTTTGGCAAGATGATATCTACAAAGAATCCTCTACCTTCCGTTGGGAGTCTTAGTATTTGCACATCAGGGAGATCAACAAATGTTTCAACCTTCTGATCTCTCATCATATCTACTTCTTGCACTGTTCCATCAGCTGCTGTGAAGTTTTCTTTCACGGTATTGTTTTGATCGAATGGGCTCTGCCATGGGGAATTGAAATATAGAGCATTGGTTAATATAAAAGAAAGATTACCAGAGGCGATCGACGGGGAAAGGAGATTTTTAATTTTGCTATAAGTTTTACGTTCTACCCAGTTATTGATATGAGAGATAGCTTCAGGCTGAGACAGGTCAAGTATAGACATACCAGCGCCGAAGTACTCTTTTAAAATCTTTGGGTATTCTTCATTCACTTGCTGGATCCTATTATCATCGATCCACATGGCATTGGAAGTGAACACCCTTTGGAATGAGCTGCTTGTTTCCAAGTGTCGTGTGAGGCGTTTATGATAAGCTGAGATATCTGGATCTTTGACTCCGTTCCATCCCATTGTCTCTGTCAACTCCTCCCAAACATCTTTTGCTGCTCCTGCTGCGACCATTGCTATAGCATAATCCCAAGAGAGTGGTGATAAGATAAGGTTCTCTCCCTTGTATTTCTCAGCTTGCTGTGCAAACATTTTATATGCAAAGTCATTACTTCCCTCGACAAAATCTTTGTCATTTTCGCTGATTGGTTCCTCTTGTGTATTAGGAATCACAGGGACAGACGCTCCGAGTTCCGGTAGATCCACCTCTGAGAGCACCTTCACTTTGTCCGGTGGTAGTGGGGTGTCCGGATTGTTCGGGTCGTTAGGAGCGTTCTTATTACAACCAATGATAAGTATCAGTGCTACACCCATCAGATAAGTCAAATGTTTTTTCATGTCTCTTTTGTTATTTAAGTGTTATTAAATCCGTAGGAAGATGTTACTCTTCGTTCTCTCATGTAACAGATGCCGTATTGTTCATATGGCAACCCTTTCAACCATTAAATCCTCAAATAATCAAAATATTGCATCTATTATCTACTTTTTATTATCCCCAGGTTTCCTAAGTTGTTTTTTAATTTAATTATCCGGCTTGAGAAATCTTGTTTGTGGAATGCAGCCATAATAATTTATATAGTCGTCCCTTAAAAAGCGTTTATAAGCGAGAGATTCTCCAACAAAGGTCTCCCGCTTATTGTTTTGAGAGGAGCCAAAGAGCTCTCATGGCTCTTTTGAAGTTGTAAGCTGCCGCCGCCAACAGTAGGTTCACAGTATCCCCCATCACCCCCTTGTAAAAGTTGCGCCCTAAACGATGATCTGATTTCAAATGTCCAATGGTAGGTTCTATCCCTGCTCGCTTGCAGCATAGTTTGTGTTTCTTGCGCCTCTGATACCTACTATCCGAGGGCTTGGGGATATCGGGTATGAGAACCTGAGTCCCATTGACCTCTTTCTTACCCCGATAGCCTCTGTCGTCTGCCGGTATTTTGATCTTTCTTTGTGTAAGACGCTCCACTTGTGCCAACGCTGCTTCTATCGTTTGTCCATCATACTCATTACGAAAAGATTGGGCGCCAAGAATAATCTCGGTAGCCGAGCGTATGATGGATACCTTATTACCAAATTCGTACTTCTTATGCTCTTTACCCTTGCTGATGCATTGCACCTCGGGTTCGTGAATAGAATAAATCTTGTTCTGACTATAACGTCCTTGCGCAAGAATCGCCTCAAACCTCTCAATCAGCTCACTGTAAACAGAATGCTCTCCAAGATTACGCTTGAGTTCTCGGACTGATCTTCCGGCTATGATCCGCAATTTCTTGTCTGCCTTCAGTGCCTTCTTGCGATTCTTCGGATGATTTCGGAAACGCCGGTTCTGATAAATGCGATTTAAAACAACGGTATAGCTTTGGCGAAGAGGAAGATCCGATTTATGCACGATCTCCAGAACCTTGCGCACGATCTTTTTATGCAACTTGGCATCAGTCGGGAAGGTGATATTCTTTTCTTGAACGGTCGAATCAATAAAAGCAGTGTTATGATGGTGATCGTCATCATCTTCATTATTGACACGAATGCTCTCCTGAAAAATGAGTTCTATCCCCTTTTCTCCAATACGATTATGAAAGTGTACCAACTCAGAAGAGGCACAGGGAGCACCGGGGGTAAACTCTTGCCTACCACAAAAGTATTGGTAGTAAGCGTTTTCACTCCATTGCTCCACAACGGATTCATCTGAGAGATTACGAAGGTGTTTGAGAATCAACAAGCCACACATCAAACGAATGGGTTTAGCAGGGCGACCATTATTCTGACAATAGAGAGGAACGAAAGCTGTGTCGAATTTCTCCCAATGTATTTTGTCGGCTAGTCTGTAGAGTGGGTGTGATTGTTCAGCATGTCCGATAGACTGCTGAATAATGATGGAATGCTATGGGACTTTGTAATCATGAAAAATCTGCAAGTTTCCTACCTCGAAGATAACAAAACCTGCAGATTTGATAAAGAATATCAATGTATATTCCCCTGAATAACAGAGATTAAATATCTTTTCAAGGGGTGACTAGATAAGAAAATTAAGCTATATCCAACCAACGGTCTAAAATACAAATCCCTGTATCTTACCAAAATCAATAAGATACAGGGATTTGTGCTTGTACGTTGATATCTGATATTACTCCTTCAGTATGACATCGTGAGCACCACCTTCCACTATAGAAGTGCTTGAGACTAATGTGATCTTTGCATATTTTCTCAGGTGATTAAGATCTGTGGCTCCGCAGCTGCACATGGTTGCTTTCATCTTACCTAAAGTGACAGCAAGATTGTCCTTCATTGCCCCCGCATATGGTACATAGCTGTCCACTCCTTCTTCAAAAGTAAGACCCTCTTCGCCTCCACTATCGTACCGCTGCCAGTTTTTTGCTCTGTTTGAACCCTCTCCCCAATACTCTTTTACGTAGTTATTCCCGACCTTGAGAACCTTTGTTGGGCTTTCGTCAAAGCGTGCAAAGTAGCGACCCATCATCAAAAAGTCCGCCCCCATGGCTAAGGCCAAAGTCATGTGGTAATCGTGGACAATACCTCCATCACTACATACTGGGATATATGTTCCTGTTTTTTCAAAATAACGGTCACGAGCCTCAGCGATATCTATTACTGCAGTTGCTTGCCCACGACCAATCCCTTTTTGCTCGCGGGTGATACATATCGATCCTCCGCCGATACCAACCTTGATGAAGTCTGCTCCGGCCTCAACGAGATACAAAAAACCCTCTTCGTCAACGACATTGCCGGCTCCCACGGGTATATCATATCTTTCCTTGATCCACTTGAGGCACTCCGCCTGCCATTCGCTGTAGCCATCCGAAGAGTCTATGCACAAGACATCTGCTCCTGCTTCTACTAGTGCGGGGACACGCTCCATATAATCTCTGGTGTTGATACCAGCCCCTACCAGTAGAGTTTTGTTCTTCTTGTCGGACAGTTCGTGTGGGTTTTGTCTGTGGCTGTCGTAGTCTTTACGGAATACAAAGTAGCAGAGACGACCATCTTCGTCAATGATAGGGAGTGTATTGAGTTTGTGTTCCCAAATGATGTCGTTAGCTTCGGATAGAGTGATACCGAGTTTGCCTACGGTAAGTTTGTTGAACGGAGTCATGAACTCCTCTATCTTTCGTTCTCTGGAGTCAGTGCTGAGTCGATAATCCCTACTGGTTACTATCCCAAGGAGCTTCCCATTGGGTTGGCCGTCATCGGTGATAGCCACTGTCGAGTGACCTGTCTTTTTGACCAGTGCTAAAACATCAGCGAGAGTATTTGCCGGAGTGAGATTGGAGTCACTGGTAACAAATCCGGCTTTAAACTTTTTCACCTTATGGACCATTTCCGCTTGTGACGCAACACTTTGAGATCCGAAGATAAATGAAAGACCACCATTTCGTGCCAATTCTATAGCCAAGGTATCATTGGATACAGACTGCATGATTGCCGACACAAAAGGGATATTAAGGTGTATCCCTGCTTCGGGATTATCTTTTGTGAATTTTGTCAGTGGAGTTCTCAGGCTTATATTGTCCGGAGTGCACTGCTTGGTGGTGAGTCCGGGGATCAATAGATATTCGCCAAAAGTGCGAGAAACGTGTTCGGTGTAAATAGCCATATTATTAGATGTTATCAAATTGAGAAAAAACAATTTGCCTACAAAAATACGAAATAATTCTCTGAAAGATAGTAGGAGCGCCACTCTTTCATGGCAACCGCATCAAAAAACTCGATAAAATACAAGTTGCTAATTTTCAAATGATTGCCTTTTGAGGATTATATTCAAAGATAAAGAATGCACTCAAAGCTATGATTGATAATCAGACACTTACATTTTGATGCGGTTGCCCCGGTCTACTGTCATGGCAACCGCATCAAAATAGGCTTATCTTTGGGTTATGGATGTACAAGATTATTT
>NZ_JAUMXC010000015.1 GCF_030529325.1 Porphyromonas sp.
GAATTTTTGAAGTATATCCCCTGCTATTTTAGTTTTTAAGTCAAAAAAATCAGGTATGATATTCTTTTCGTGAATGATAATTTTGTCAAATCCTTGATAATACAAATTTCCCAACAAATCTAATCCGTCTTCAGTAGAACTCAAGATTATTTTGTCCGCTATGATTTCAGCTGCTTTTGTATTGCCTATATTGTGAGTTTCAATCTTCATACAGTTATTGTTTACTACTCCTGAAACGATGCAGTTTCTTTCTTGGATCACTAACGCAAATGTACTTGATTTATTACAACAAGCACTTGTTTTTAGGCCCGAGCGATCTACCCAACAATAAACAAAGGAGAGTTTCTCTTGATCCGACAAATATTTCACAACTATGCCGATCAGATCGAAGAGCCAAAAGTGTCAAAGTGGCAGCTGAGACTTTTGATGATGGAACTATCCCCAAGACATCCCTCTATCTGAACATTAGCGCAGATTCCCTCTAAAGAAATCTTCCAATTTGTCAAACGGGATCACCCCTGCCTGATTGTCATAGAAGTCGATGTGGCGGGCATTGGGAATGATTACAAGTTCCTTGCTTTCAGATCCGATGGCCTTGAAAGCATCTTCACTCATATAGCGAGAGTGTGCATTTTCTCCTGTAATCATGAGGACGGGGATGTTGATCTCGTCAGCATACGAGAGCAATGGAAAATTCATGAACGAAAGCAACGTCGTAGCTGTCCAGACATGCTCGGAGACCGAACGCCCGTACCAACCTCGTGGAGTTTTGTAAAACTCGATATAGTCTTTCAAGAATTGAGGGATCCCTTCAGGTGCAGTATCCGGCAGAGCCTGACCTCCGGACGGAGTGCCTGTCTCGGCATCCACCCAGCGAAGAGCATTGATCGAACGCTTCATTTCCAAACGCTTCTCGGGAGTGTCGCTATCAAAATAACCTTTGGAGAAAATACGGGACATATCATACATTACCATTGTCGCTACCTCCTTAATACGTGTGTCGATAGCCGCAGCATTCAACGCAAATCCACCCCAGCCACAGATACCGATAATTCCTATTCTTTCTCTGTCCACTAAGCGCTGAAGCCCCAAACAATCAACAGCTGCCGAAAAGTCTTCGGTATTGATGTCGGGAGATGCGACATTACGAGGTTCGCCACCACTCTCTCCTGTATATGATGGATCAAAAGCCAACGTCACAAAACCCCTCTCCGCCATCGTCTGTGCATAAAAACCTGATGCTTGCTCTTTTACAGCGCCAAAACCACCACAAACAGCCAAAGCGGGGAGCTTATCGGCTTCGCGATCTTTGGGGATATACAAATCACCGACAAGGGTGATCCCATAGCGATTTTTGAAAGTTACTTTTTTGCATTCTACCTTATCACTCGCGGGAAAAATTTTGCCCCAACCAAAGGGATTGACAGGTTGCTTTTTAGTCGTATTCATATTACCAAAATTCTAACTTTATTGTTTGATTACTTTATCATAACTCCAATTGAAACACATGTAACATAACATTCGTTTCATTTGAAAAAGTAGTACATTTTCTCAAGCAAGCGGCATACTGAACAAAAGAATATTTGAAACAAGTCGGGAACGGGTACGACAAAGCTGAGTGGCCAAGCGAGCCCGAAGCCTCTATTTTCCTCTTTTTCAGAGGCCGAATTGACGTTAAAAAAAGTCCAAAAAGTATTTTTGTTTGAAAGTCGGACAAATAAGAGATGAAAAAAGTGTACATTTGTATCATTGTAGTGTAAATTGGACGTAATGTATGATAAAGAATAAAGTACACGCATTTTTGGCATCTGCAGTTGCCCTCGCCGCTCTCTTTGTTTCGTGTGATCAGAACAGTGGCGTGATACCTTCTGCACCTGCTCTCACAGACTTCCGCACACCGGGATTGGTGACGCTGAGTTTCTCAAAGGGGAGCAAGTTGCCATTGATGACATATAACATTGACAATATCAACAAACTAATATACAACGGCACCCCTTATCCGTATCAGACAAAGTTGGACTCAGCCTATCTCAGGATGAACATCTCGTCTGAAAGTGATGTGAAAATCACCAATGAATTGACAAAAAAGACGGTCAACTGGTCTCTCCGTGACACCGGCAAGATAGATGTATCGGGAGGGAAACTGCTCATCGAAGTCTCACGCAGAAACTTCGATCCGATCGTCTACAAACTGCGTCTGCAGATCTACGGATACAATCCTGACAAACTGACTTGGAAAAAAAGTGAGTCAGCCCTGCCTACCCCAAGTGAGGATGGACACGTCTTCGTACACGCGGGAGATAAATATTGGCTTTCTCGAAATGAGAGAAAGATCGAGCTTTACCGGATCTCTGACATAGACAAGGGTGAATTTGTCAGGATGAGAGGAGTATTTCCGGACGGACTCCGCCCCAAGACGCTTGTCACAGACAGAAAAAATGTGGCATGGGTACTTGATGATGAGGGCAATGTCTACTACTCGGAATCCCTCGCGGTCTGGACGAAAGTGGATACTCAAAGTATCAGAATAACAGGGCTCTTGTACGACATCTCCACAAGCGATGACAAGGCGACTGTGATATCTGCAATAGGACATACAGCAGACAAGCCGGATGACTACTATACTTATAGTATCAGTCAAAACAACATCGAGCGCAAGACAAAACTGGATGCCACGATGCCGGTGCGCAACTCTTACATATACCTCTACGAAACAGCCGGACAAACCAATGCCAACATCATCGGAGGCGTAGACAAAGAGGGTAAAGCCGTACGTGCGAACCACTTCACCTCCGACGGCTTCAAGTGGGGAGAGATGCCTTATACCGGAAAGGGATTCAGCACTCCGATGGAGGGCGCCCTCTTCATGAGACATGGCAACAGCATCTACATCGTAGGAGGAAAATACGACAAGATCGGTATACAAAATAAGATGTACAAAAGCCCCGACAGAGGGTTGTCTTGGGTAGAGCTCAATAAGCAACAAGAGCCGGGACAGGAGTTCACCCCTCGTACAGGTGTCTCAGGGCTGCTTGAGGGGACGGAAGCCGATCCGAAATTTTATCTCTTTGGCGGTATCGTAGGAGGCCGGGCTTCGAGGGAGTTTTGGAAGGGATTCTTGGATACCACAGGAGGTATCATCAACTCTATCAAGGAATAAAGCAAATCAATCGATAAATACATCATCTATTTCTCTCAAAAATCTATGCTTCAGTCAAGCAACGCAACTCTCAACCTGACTCCTCACCATGTTGCCATCATCATGGATGGGAACGGTCGTTGGGCTCAGGCGCAGTCCAAAGAACGTGCTTATGGGCATATACATGGTATAGAGCCCGTGAGGACAGTCATCAAGGCTGCAGTAGACGCAGGGGTGAAGGTCTTGACACTGTACACATTTTCGGAAGAGAACTGGAACAGGCCAAGATCAGAGGTGGATGCACTGATGTCCTTGCTTGTCACTTCCATAAAAAATGAGATCGAAGAGCTATCAGAAAAGGGAGTCAGACTGCAGGCCATAGGCGCAATAGAGAAGTTGCCACCATTGGCACTCCAGGCACTCCAAGAAGCCATCGATGCAACAAGCCACAACAACACGATCACACTGGTGTTGGCACTCAGCTACTCGAGCCGCAAAGAAATGATCTCGGCAGTGCAAGAGATAGCCAAAGATGTTGCCCGAGGGACTCTTGCGGCGGAGGACATCGATGAGGAAACAATAACATCAAGACTATATACTCACGGACTACCCGAACCCGACTTGCTCATCCGTACCGGAGGAGAGTGTCGCATAAGCAACTTTCTACTTTGGCAGATAGCTTACACGGAGCTGTATTTCTGCGATGTCTTTTGGCCGGACTTTGGCAAGGATGATTTCCTGAAAGCCATCGAGGACTACAAAAGCAGACAGCGTAGATTCGGCAAAACCGGAGAACAAGTAATAGCTCCTGAAGAAAATAAAGGGTGAAAAACCTTATTCAACAGGAGTGACAAAATCAAGATAGAAACTGAATAAAGAATATGAAGATACGCACTTATTCACACCGGACAAGAAAGATATGGGGCTCATTGCTATGCTGCACGATAGTCGGCTCGGCATGGGCACAGACGCCGACAGACTCTGTCCCTCCCACACGGGAAGTGCCTACGATATCCTATGCACGCCCGGTGAGCAAGATCATCGCAGGGATAGAGGTCAGGGGGAACAAGAGCTATGAGGCTCCTATCATCATCAGTGTATCCGGACTCTCTATCGGTCAGCGTGTGGAGATACCGGGTGATGCCATCACGGAAGCGGTGCAAAACTACAATAAAAACGGCCTTTTCTCGGAAGTAAGTATCGAGGCAAGCCATTTTGAAGGTGACAAAGTCTGGCTTATCATCAACATCGTAGAGCGACCACGACTCTCTGAGGTACGTATCAATGGTGTAAAAAGAGGTGAGTCAGAAACACTGCTCAAAAACCAACTTTCATCTCTCAGCCAGGGAGCTCACCTGACGCCCAATATCATCGACCGTTCCAAGATCGTCATATCTCGATTCTTTGACGAAAAGGGATTCCCCAACGTCCAAATAGAGACACGAGAAACCCCTGACCCGGCTCGCGAAGGGTACGTCTTCCTCGACTTTGATGTCCAAAAAAACACCAAAACCGGGGTACATCAGATCAACTTCATAGGCAACGAAAAACTATCGGACTTCCAGCTACACAAGGCGATGAAAAAAACCAACGAACGTTTTTCTCTTGCCCGTAATCCCTGGAACAGTTTCCTTGAGATATTCGATGCGAAGAAATTCGTCCAAAAGGAGTACCAACAAGACCTCAACAACATCCTTGCACTCTACCACAAACACGGATATAGAGATGCAGAGATCATCAAGGACAGCGTCTACAGACACAACGAAAAGAGGTACAACATCGACATCATCATCAATGAGGGAAAGAGGTACTATATCAAGGATATCAACTTCTTGGGAAATACAAAGTATAACACTGACTACCTCAGACATGTTTTCGGCATGAAAAAAGGAGACGTCTACGACCAGAAAAAGCTCGAAGGTCGTCTCAATACGGATGAGGATGCCATCAGCAACTTATACTCCAACAACGGTTACCTTTTTGCATACATGATGCCGATAGAGACAGAAGTCGTCGGAGACTCTGTCAGCCTCGACATCCGCATCCACGAAGGTAAACCCGCGACAATCAATAAGGTCATCATCAATGGTAGTGACCGCCTCTATGAGGATGTTGTGCGCCGTGAGTTGTACACCAAGCCCGGTATGCTTTTCAGCAAGGACTATGTCATTCGCTCTATCCGTCAGCTGATGCAGATGGGACACTTCGACAACGAAAAGATCGTGCCTAATCCTATCCCTAACGAAGAAAATGGTACGGTAGACATCGAATGGGATCTTGTCTCCAAGTCCAACGACCAGGTGGAACTGTCTCTCGGATGGAGCCAGACCGGTCTCATCGGTCGTGCGGCATTGAAGTTTACAAACTTCTCGATGAAGAACCTCTTCAATCCAAAGACATACAAGGGTATCATTCCTCAAGGTGAAGGGCAAACCCTTACCCTCAGTGCTCAGACCAACGCTCGCTACTACCAATCATACAGTATTCAGTTCATGGATCCATGGTTTGGAGGTAAGCGCCCCAATATGTTCAGCATATCAGCATGGTGGTCACGCCAGACTCAGATCAACTACAAGTTCTACCAGTCACAGTTGCAAAATCTCCCATATGATCCTATGTATGGCGGATACGGCTACGGAGGATATCCGGGCTATGGGGGCTACCCCGGTTATGGTAACTACTATGGTTACGGCGGATACGGTGGTTATGGAGGGTATCCCGGTTACGGTCAGATCGCAGGAGACTTGTTGGAGAGCTCATACGACCCCGACAGGACGCTTGATATATTCGGAGGTAACATCGCCTATGGAAAGCGTCTCATGTGGCCGGACGACAACTTCCAGATCCAAGTCGGACTCAACTACACTATTTACAAGCTGAAGAACTGGAATCAACCCTACTTCAACATAGGTCTTGAAAACGGTATGTCCAATGATTTGAACTTCTCCGTCAATCTCGCACGTGTCTCCACAGACAATCCGATATTCACACGCAGGGGATCCAACTTCTCGATCAACCTTGCGGCGACCCCACCCTACTCACTCTTTGACAAAGTAGACTACTCAGATCCGAACGTCTCTGCATCCAAGCGCAATAAGTTTATAGAGTACTACAAAGTCAAGGTCAAAGGGCAGACCTTCCTTCCCCTCATGGACGAGCGCACCTACAAGCGTATCCCTGTCCTCATGGCTCGTGCCGAAGCCGGCTTCATCGGCTCATACAACAGCCACAAGCAATCTCCATTCGGGACATTCTTTGTCGGAGGTGATGGCACATCGGGATACTACGGCTCGGGCTACCTTAATGAGACCATCGGTCTTCGCGGGTACAAAAACGGAAGCATCGCGAGTTCGGCATACTCATACACTCGTCTGAGCATGGAGTTGAGATATCCATTGATTACAGACAATACCACAATATGGCTCCTTGGTTTTGCCGAAGCCGGAAACGCATGGGTACGCAACAAGGACTTCAACCCATTCCAAATCAAACGCTCTGCGGGTCTCGGTGTCCGCATCATCCTACCGATGATCGGTCTCATGGGTATCGACTGGGGTTACGGATTTGACACTCCTAACGGAGGCCTCGAGAAGGGCGGAAGCAATCTACACTTTATCATCGGACAAGAATTCTAACCAAAGACATCCAGAGATATTTAGTTCACCGGACACCCGTCCGGCAGTATAAACGAACAAAAACACTATGTCACTATGAAACGATTACTACTGACACTTACGCTCCTTGCAGGGATGCTCTTCGGAGTTGCCCAAGCTCAGGAAGCCAACTACGCACTCATCGATATGCAGTATCTGTCATCCAAGCTCCCTCCATACAAAAAAGCCACTGAACAACTCAAAAGCTTGACTGAAAAGTGGGAGAAAGAGATCAATGCTTACAGAGAAGAGGCAAAAAAGATGTACACAAAGTACCAAAAAGACATGCCGACACTCTCTGCCCAAGCCAAGGTACAGCGCGAAGAAGCCATCATCAATACCGAAGAGCGTGTCCGTGAATTGCAACAGAAGTACTTCGGCCCAAAGGGTGAGCTGACAAAGAAGCAAGAAGAACTTATCAAACCCATACAAGATAATATCTATGAGGCTGTGAAGTTAATTTCGGCCAAAAGAGGTTATCTCATGGTACTTGACCGAGCATCTGTCACCGGCATCATCTTCGCAGATCCACGCGCAGATATCAGCAATGATGTCCTTGCAGTACTCGGATACAGAGAATAATAAAAAACAAGCTGATTAACTAACAAACAATAAAGTATCTATTAGCACTCGTACTCCTCATCCTTCCTTCTGTAGCATTTGCTCAAGCAAACCAGAAGATCGCGGTAGTCAACACACAACTTCTTCTAAGCGAAATGCCTGACACCAAGGCTGCTCAAAAAGACCTGGAAGCCCTTCAGAAAGAATATGAAGATGCTATCGAAGCCATGAAGCAAGAGCTCCAAAAGAAGTACGAAGAGTATGTGGCTAAACAAGACACGTACATCGAAACCATCAAGCTCCGTAAGCAACAAGAGATCGAAGACCTCAACAAAAGAATCACCGACCTCGTACGCACAGCAGAACAAGAACTTATGCAAAAACAGCAGAAGCTCATGGCTCCTATCCAACAGAAGCTCAAAGATGCTATCAACAAGGTAGGTGCAGAAAATGGCTTTGCATACATCCTCGATGCTCAGGTGATGATCTACATCGGTAGCACAGGTGTAGATGCGACAGACCTTATACGTGTCAAATTGGGTCTCAAGAAGTAATTCGGAAAGACAAAACTTATAAAACCCAAAAGGGATTATATCGGTCTCAGACCGGTATAATCCCTTTTTTCAATACTGTCCTAAAAAAGTGTGTAAGCCCCGTTAGTCCTTAACTTTGAGATAAGAAAAAATAAAACTAAGAACAATGGAGCTTACAACATCAAAAAAGTCGGCTTTATTTCTGAAATGCTATCATCAGAGACAGGTATTAACGAACTGATTCGAGTATTATCGGACACCTTCTCGAAGCAAGAGCGTGCTCTCTCTGTCGGCACCTCGCAATATAGACGACTTCACCTACCTGAGGTTTCCGGAGGGTGTTCATCGTATGATTTACTCTACGAATCGGGTGGAGCGTCTCAATCGGAGCTATAAGCGCAGGTTGCGCCTGCGTGGGGCTCTTCCCTCGGCTGATGCCGTGGTCTTTCTTCTCGGATCTGTTGCCCGAGAGATGACCGAAAGGACTTACGCAAGGAGGTTGCCCTATTTCCAAGACCGGAGTATCAAATAGAATAAGCAATAACCCGAAAAACTCAAAGTTTTTCCCGCTGGGACATGCCCCGGCGGGAAAAGAAATAACTGACCTTACACACTTTTTTGGACACTACCTTTGGGACAAAACGGTTTTAGTCAAGACTTGTATTGTCCGCATATAAAAAAGAAGTCTCCCTCGGCAATACACCAAGGGAGACTTCTCCTTTTTTAGAGATATCTCAGATCAGAAATTTATCGAGAAACTGCAAGCAATGCTATTCTTGGTGTACTCTCCCATACCGATACGGTATGCAACACCAAGGACATTCCTACCGATAGTCAGACCTGCTCCGACAGAAGCAAACGAAACATCTTTGTCGTAGTATTGGTAACCTCCGCGCAGTGAGAACATCTTGAGGAAGGAATACTCTACCCCTGCTCCCAACTGTGTATCGGAATAAGATGTGATGCGAGCAACCTGAGCTTGAAGCCCGAGAGACTGGTTTTCGGTCAACTCCATAGTCGCTCCAAGACCGAGCGCGACAGTCGAAGGAAGTCTGTAAGACATACCCTTGCCGAAGTCTACATCTTCGCCGAGATTGTATCCTGCAAGAGTAGTCCGGAAGTGTGTCTCCTTACCCATCCACTGAAGTGTACGGGTATAGTTCACCCCAACTCCGGCAAAAAAACTCTGAGTCTGTTGCCCCGTAGTTGAGCGCAGCATGGAGAGAGTTGCGAAAGCAGAGATATTTTCAGAAAATGCAAATGCGTAACCTGCATCAAAAGTCATCTGACTGGGGCGTAGGAGTCGTTCTTCGGTCTCGGTACCCAAGTCATTGACACGATTGAGCTTGAGACCCGAAAGCATGCGAAGACCTGCAAAAAGAGCATGTCTTTCGTTGAAGCGATAACCGGCACTCAGACTACCGAAGCTCTCACGCTTCATGTCAGCAAACTTAGGAAGATATTCACCCGAAACATAGAGGGTAAAACTCTTTTCAGCCCTGAATATATTGGTAGGGTTGGCGTAGATGTAGTTGTTGCTATTTGTCACAAGATGAGTCCCCCCGAGAGCATGAGAAGCCACATCGGGATTAAGCTCAAAGAGGCGGTGGGGAGCTGCTACCTGAGCAGAAGCCACAAGGGAGGTAGCAACGCTCAGCGTTGCAAAGAGAAGGCCTTTTTTGATTATATTCTTGTACATTATGTCTGTATTTTAGTATGTAGCCGTCCGGAGAGAGGCATTCGGGCACTCTCTCCGGTGCGGCTCTTGGGTATTACTTTACAAATATCTGTTCGTGACTTGGCATATTGGAAGACTCAACAATGAGACGGTAGGTGTTTGGTGTAAGATTAGCCACATTGAGAGACACTACACTATTCCTGCCAATCTGCTTGACAGGGACATCGATGAGTACCTTACCCATGAGTGTGACGACCTTGATCTTAGCGTCTTTGATAGACTTGTTGAGCATGATGTTGAGGGTCTTGGTCACAGGGATAGGGTAAACGATATGCACAGGAGCCTTGGAGTCACTCACAACTTGGACTTTGAAAGAAATTTCGAGCTTTTCGGCTGTTTCGTCCTGTATCTTGAGGTAGATCGTCGCACGTCCGTTGGAAACAGGGATGATCTTCAACTCCCCATCTTTGGAGACAGACGTGAGTACTACTGACTCGTTGTTCGATCTTGCCTCTACCTTGAGGGACAATTGAGGATTATAGTCTATATTTTCCTTAACAGCCACTGTCAATTCCTTGACATCCATACCAAGGACAACTTGTGAAAAATCGCCTTTGAGCATGAGAGGTTTAGGCCTGACGACATAGAACTTAATCTCGTGGCGCGTCTCTCCTTGGAACTCATCCAAAGCAATCAATGTAAACTTATGCTCACCCTCAGGAAGTACGGAACGTATCTGTATCACGCCCTGCCCCTTGTTTTCGCTGAGGCTGACACCAGTAGTCTCACCTTCGATACGGCACTTGACAAAATGCCCATCGGGATCGGTCACAGTAAACTTGATCTGCTCAGACTTATTGCCACTGACAACGATGTTTTTGTGTGGAGCAATAGCGATGACAGGCTCGCGGTTGATGCGAGTAGAGTACTCAAAGAAGAGAGGGTTGGACTTGTTGCCCCATCTGTCCTCAGAAATAAGAGCAAAGTAGTATTTGGTACTGTGCTTGAGTCCTTCGATAGTACGATACATCTCTTGTCCGGGTGCTACTACAGTGCTACGCATACGTATAGGCTCCATGTTTTTGAGCACTTCTGCAGTGATGGGAGCATTGCTGTAATATAGTTCTTGGAAAAGAGGGAGCTTATCATCATCGTCCTTATTGACTTTCCAACTGAGCGAGATAGATGTATACTGCACGTTGATGTCAGAGCCCAATGTAGGCATATCCGGTGCGATGTGGTTATCATCGTCAAAAGCAAGGGATGCATCTATATATCCACGGCCAAGCCTGCCGACTTCACGAGCATTCTTTTGGTCGATGTCTTCGGGTCTGAGAGCTGAAAGAATAGCTTTCTTCAAATCCTCGTTGGTATAACCTTGCTTACCCTTCTTACTTAGGATAAGACCGGCAATCCCCGATACGTGCGGACAAGCCATAGATGTTCCCTGATAGAACGCATATCTGTTTCCGGGGACACAGCTCAAAACTCCGGCCTTGTCTCCGAATCTGGTTTGATCACCTCCGGGAGCCATGATGTCTACCCATGCTCCTCGGTTGGTAAATGAAGAACGAGTAAAGTTGGGAGCCATAGCAGCAACTGCAATCGCAGGCTCATAGGCAGCAGGATAACAAAGAGCATCTTCGTTGTCGTTACCGGCTGCAACGATGACAACCCCACCTTTCATAGGTGAATCTTGACGCTGGTTGCCGGACTTGTCTACCCCTGCATTGGCGATAAAGTAGTCAATAGCAACCTTGAGACTCTGAGTAAGAGGTGCATTAGGTGGCAAACCCCATGAGTTTTGGGCAATGACAGCACCATTGTCGGCAGCGAAGACCAAAGCTGCCTCGGGGCGGCTACCTTGGCGCAAGTCTTTTGGGCGACTATCGATAGCAAGACATTCCATAATGCGAACACCACTGTCTTTGGTACCATCACCACCGGCAACACCACAGACACCTTTACCATTATTGTTGCGAGCTCCGACAGTGCCGGCAACGTGTGTACCGTGATTACCGCGGACTCCGTTCTTGACGAAGTTACCACCATTGACATCCTCTATGTATGTCGTCCTATCAGTAGGACCGGTCACATTGGGATTGATCCAAAGATTCTCCTTGAGATCCTCATGAGTGACATCTACACCATCGTCGATCACAGCAATGATGACATTAGGCTTACCGGTCTCTACCTCCCAAGCCTTGAGAAGATTGATGTCAGCACCCTGTGTTGCCCAAGATGCAGTTCCTAAGTTATGGTAGTGCCATTGTTCTGCGAAGCGAGGGTCATTGAACTTAAATGTAGCAGCATCAGTAACACCAACCATCGGGAATGGTACTCCCGTAAATGAAGCTCCTACCTGCTTCCCATCGATCTGAATATCATAGCAAGGCTCAACCACTTCAAAATCGTTGACAGCGGAGAGGCTTTGGATGGCATAAGAGACAATATTGGAAGTCTCATAACGAACGACATACCAGCGATCCAAACCAAAAGCCTTGTGACGCTCAGCATACTCTTCGGAATGAGGGAAAAGTCTCTCTACGCTCTTCACTCCAAGTCTACGTGAAGCGACTTCTATATCCGAATTGAGCGAAGAAAAAGTACTTGGAGAAATCTCCCCGGCATCCTTGAGTCTCTTAGCTGCAGCGGGATCCATCTTGACATATACGACACCGGGAGTACCCATGCGGTCGTACGCTTCGTTTTCTGTCGTGCGGAGAGTTGTATTCTCTACTCCGGTCGAATACATATCTCCGAGAGCATTGTGATCCTGACAAGCAGAAAATAGTACAAGCGCACTTGCGATATATATGATTAATCTTTTCATTATGTGTATTGTTGCATTTATTTTTTACATGAGCTGATATCTGCAGGAGATTTATCTCACTACCTTATGAGCATTTTTCAGTGCAGCTTCAAAAGCTGTAGCAGAAGTACCATCATCTTCGGATATCTTGAACAGACTGATACCTAAAAAGACATCGCCATTTGGTTGATTGACATTGGTGAAAAGTATAGCCAGGCGTTCGTCAATATTGAGATAACTGATCCACTCTTGAGTACCTCCGGTCCTGGGGCGACCTTGATAAGCAAAGCCCTCTTTCCTGAGCATTTCCTCCATCTCACTGGTAACGAAATAGCGTCCTTCAGAATTGGCCCATAGCGCAAGATGTATGTCTCTATAGATATCCACCTTCTGGAAGAGCTTACCTACATAAGGCTCAGTGGTCTCTTCAAAGAAATAAAGGGTAGACACATGGGTATTTCTATTTGTAACGGATGAAAACTCAGCTCTGTAAATCACATTAGGATTTTTCTCTCCGCGATCTCTGATGATCTCGATACACTCACCTTCACTCTCCTCCCATTCCTTGACTGCGAAAAAGTCTGCGATATTGAGAAGATCAATGTTGCGATAAGGCATTTTATCAAATGTCTTCATCGGATGAGGCTGTACCTCTTCGATCTTATATGTGACTATGGTCTGACCTCCGGCTACAGGGACCTGTACCTGAGCTATTACAAGATAGAACGGAGTCACTCGCACATAGTGTTTGGTGATGATCTGATTGACGATCTTCTCACCGGATAGTTCAAACCCAAGATCAGAGAGATAAGTTTCGAACTCTGAACTGAGGCCATAGTTGCTACCAATCGTAGTCACAGCAAAGGATAGATATCTCTCTATACCGGATTTGAATCTATACTGAACCGTTGATTTTTTCTCATCTCCGGCATCAAAGTGATAGATAGTAAAGCCTCCGGAAGCATTTTCCATGCGAGTAAAGAACATACCTCGCTCCTGTGCATCTCTGAGGACATCTGCCTGATAGATCGCGCCCTGAGGCATATATGGCAAGACATATGGACTCTTTGCCTGTTGGGTGATGACAAGCTCGACCGGAGCTGCACTTGCGGTAGTCACATAGACTTTAGCCACACGTACATTCTTTCCTTCGTTGGGCAATACCTGAAGAGATATCCCATTCTGAGCCTGTTGAACCAATACCCAAGGAAACAGCTCTGATCCATCTACTCTCCAGTTAGAATTTACGCCCGAAACATTGATGACATAAGAGCCTCCACGCACAGGGACATCCACATGAGTTTGAGAGAGAGAAATCTCTAATGCCGATGTTCTCTGACGTACAAGTATCTCTACAGAGCGGGCATCGGCTTCTACTATTATCTTGGCAGTGCGTTCTTGCCCGGTCTCATTAGCCTCCGAAGATAGGATAAAGGCATCCGGACTGCGGTTAATGCGAAGCCAATCCACATCTGCCGATAGTTTTGCAGACCAAGTCTTGGCATTGGTCTCTACTCTTATTTCTTTATCTGAAGATTCTTGCGAGAGCGTTATGATATCCTCGGACAGCTCCAAATAAGGCTCTTGGGTATTATCCAAGACTCCGTTTTGTTGGCATCCAAAGAGGACCAAAGCCAAAGCTCCGCAAACAAGCGTTGCTATTATCTTATTCATATGATTTTTCCTTAATAGTTTGATTTAGTCGTGAAGTAATGGTACACCGGAGTCGTACATAGGCCTTGATCCTTATTGAGACCGACTATGACCAATACATACTCACGTCCGGGCCTCTTAGGAGCAAAATAACCGTCAGTCAACTTTGTGTTGCCGTGGAGTATGAGATCATCAAGTTTACGATCCTTCAAGTCGGCTTCGAAAGCTCTGTAGATCATATAGTTGACAGGAGACAGACCTTCGATGAGTTCGTTAGGGTTGTTCTGTTCCTTATTTTTGTAGAAATCTACATACTTACGAGTTTGGATGGTGATATAGTAGCCGTCATTGTTTGTTGTCAATATCTCACCCAAAAGGGCAGTAGTTGTGACACCTGTTTCCTTGAAGCTCAACTTGTTGGACGAAGGAGTACTTCCGTTAAGTTTGAATTTCACCACCTTTAGCGGAGATGTGATATTCTTATTCTTATCGATTCCAAAACAAGTTGCGACATAAGACATCCCGGGGAATGGAGCATTACTACCGGGATCTGAGACCCTCATCTTTTGTGGTCCGGTCTTCAAAGATGCAAGGAAATCAGCATCCCCAAATTGTTCCCAAAATGCCAAACTATGATTGATGACACCTCCTGAGGTCTCCACGATCCTATCATATCGAGCCTTGGAGAAGATATCAAATACGAATGTGACATCATCCGAAGGAGGAGTCAAAGAGACAAGCCCGTCAAGAGAAGAAATATCGGAAACCTCAATAATAAAGTCATCTGCTTGTAGTCCAGAAACCACCTCAAGGTTACACACAACAGAGCGATTCCCGACCTTGACTGTGATATCAGCCTTACCTTCGGCGATTGCTTTCACAAAGCCATAACGAGACACAGTTGCCACTTTTTCGTCAGAACTACTCCACTCGAGTTTCCCAAGAGCATCTTCGGGGATGACGTGTACTCTGAGAGTGATCGTCTGATCCACACGTAGTTGGATATTGGACTTATCGAGTCTGAGTACCTTGATTTCAGAAGATTTTTCTGACACCGTCACAGCACACTTTGCCTCAAGATCACCGGCCTTGGCTGTCACTGTCGCATTTCCGACCTTCTTGGCAGTCAGACGTCCGTTGAGGACAGATATGACACTCTCGTTGTCTGAGCTCCAATCGATATTCACATCCTCGGGTCTGTCTGATCCGAGTTCGACATCGAGCAGTCTGACGTCACCGACCTCCATATCAAGCTTGTCAGGAGACACATCAAGTCTCGTTATCTTTGGCGCAGTCAGTTTCACGTGCACCGTCCAGCTGACACTCTTGTTTCCTACAGTTGCAGTGATTACAGTTGTCCCTACGGCACGAGCAAACACCGTCCCATCGACGACACGCGCCACATCCTCATCACTTGAAGACCAAGAGATGAGGTCCGTGGTGTTTTCCGGAGTAAGGCTGTAACTGAGACGGACCTCTCCATCCACAACAAGGCTCAACTCCTTTACTTCCGAAGTAATAGACTCTACCGGGATCTTCTGTGCAACGACCCTGACAAGACAGTTGGACCATACTCGCCCGGATTTCACAGTGATAGTGGCTTCTCCCAACTCATTTCCTACCACAGTACCATTATCTACGCTTGCGATACTGTTGTCGGTCGAATACCAAGAGAGTTTTTGTTGCTCCGAATTAAGTGGCAGCACCTCTGCCTGAAGTGTGATTTTTTGTCCCTTGACCAAAGAGACTGTACTGTTGCTGAGTCTGATGGAGTCTACCGTAATGCTCGCTTGTTCTTTCGGCGAACACATTACCATAAACAGAGAGACTAAGAACAGAGACAGTAAAGGTCTCATAGTACTTTTCATCTTGTTTAAGTTAATAATTTATAATGATAAATGTTTTTCGACACTGCGAAGCGCTGCAAAGTTGTCTAAAAAAAATCAACCATCCAAGGCTCATAAGTTAAAAGGTTAGGCCAAATATTTCGTTTTAACTTTAACTCTTCTGCAAAATGTGCGTATACAAAGGAAAAGTCATTTTTATGAATGACACTTTTTAACTCGCAACAACATTTTTATATAACCAGAATTTTAATCCTCTCAAATATATAAGTATCTCGACCCCAATAAACGAGACTCGTCGCCATCAATATGACGATAACCATGGCGATAAGTAAAGAATCAACAAAGGTGATAAAAACAGAAAGGACATCATACAAGCGAATCGCTTGCGATGTCCTTTCTCTCTTCACAGAATATACTAAAAAACACTCTACTCTTGAGGCTTATTGAATACAAGAGGTGCACTCAAGAGCTCCAAAGGGATGTCCGAGCAAGGGAAAGTCCGGACTCCTGCCCGGCTGTCCGTCAGTGGCTCTCGGAGGAGGAAGAGTCCTCTCTCTCAGGAGCGATATACTGAGACACATCCACGCGGATATCGCGCTCTTTCATCCAAGCCTCTTCACAGAGACGTATACCATTGACACCTTGTACGATAGTAATGTTGTCGTAGTCAATCAGGTTAGTGATACTCATGGCTTTGTCGTTTTTGATTATAGATTATACTGTAGTAATAATTTATTTCGTCTTCCGACACTTAAACACCGCCATGGATTTGTGGTGTATCAGTGTCACCTCTGCGCCGAAGTACTTCTCCAAGTCCGCATGAAGAGTCTCGTACGTATAGTGTGGAGCAGCAAAAAGCCCTACTCTATTCAAGACCAAGCGTACCAACGTATCCGGAAGTCGTCTATCCCCCGTGACGTATGTGCACCCATAGATCATTCCTCCGGGCTTGAGTACCCGAGCCATCTCGGAGAGAGCTTTGCTCTTGTCAGGGATAGCATGGATACCATTCATCGTCAATACACTGTCGAACGTCGCATCCTCAAACCTCAGCCGGGTAGCATCACCCTGCTCGAGAGTCAGATGCACAAGTCCGAGGGCAGACTTACGCCTTTCGGCTATTTCTATCATGGGCTCTGCATAGTCTACACCCACTATCTGTGCAGAGGCCATACGCCTGTACTTCTCTCCCGTAAAGACCGCTGTCCCTACAGGCACGTCCAGTAACTTGCCCGAAAAGTCATCGGGGATCATATCCAAGACTTCTGCAGCTATAAGATTGTCATCGAGACCCCAGAAGGTATTCATATACAACCTTGACCACCACTTGCTCCCCGTGATCACATCATCATATCCTGAGACATTTCCGTGGTAAGGGGTCTTTGCTCTTTTGGACTTTTTCATGACATTACAAAGCTACGTAGCTTATTTGTCCCTGCCAATACCTATTGTTGGTTAATTTACTATCAAATTAGGGCTCAAAAATAAAGGAATAGGGTATCTTTCATTGAAAAAATGAAAGATACCCCATGTATTTTGAATTTTGGTCTTGACAGATACAGGAAGTTACTTGCTGACAACTTGTACTTCTACCCTCGTATAACCCAAGACTATGCCTCTACCGCCACGGACGTTTGTACTATCCAATACAGGCTCGGCAAAAGGATTGTCTGTGTCATCAGACGCATCGAAGAAGTCATTGTCATCGACACTGATGTCTTTCAGCCCAAATCTCGCACCGGCCCATTCATGATAGAAAGGATCCATACAGTTGAATACCAACTTGGTAGGTTCACTCATTTCTTCTTCCGGCAAAATGTTGATTCTGCCCATAAGTCTCATCGTGTAGGTATCACCGACAATTTCTGAAGTAGAAAAGTAAGGGAAACGATATCCATCATCAAATTTATATGTATTCTTATTGAAGTACTTGCTGAGTTTGACAGCTGTTTGAGAAAAAATGATGTCATCAGTCACTCTCAGATTCTGTCTGGAGTATTCAACAATCCCCCCGGAATTTTTCACTCCGCCATAGTAGCCGACAGCAATACCGACATCGGGATCCTTGTCCGACTTTTTGACCTCAACCTGCATCTTCAACACAGGAATTATTGACGATGAGCGTGGCTGGGGGTAAAAGGCATCTACAGGAGCGCGAGCAATCTCACGCTTCATCACCCTGAAAGTAGGAGGTACAGGTAAATAGACCTCAACAGACACCGGCTCCAAATCAGGAGAAGAGACCTCAAAGCGCACCTTGTCACCGGGTCTCGGTCTCGCCATTCCCTTGTAGAAACACTCGAACCCTCTTGCCGGATAGAATCCGCGACCCGGAGAATCATCCAAATCTCCGAAATGCACGGTCCGAGTCTCTGCAAGTTTGTCATTGATATAACACTCCACCGTAGCCTCTTTGACTCCGAAAGCCTCATACAGCCTATCCCTCTGGTAAGTAGCATTCACCGGCAAGGTCTTGGAGATATAGAGCCTGGGGAGAGAGTCTGCCACGACCTCACCATTGACGACCAAACGTGGGTTGCGGGACATAGACTTATCAATCTCAAGAGTTTTTTCCATCTTGTCACAAGCCAAAAAGAGAGGAAGCAGAGATAGAAATATAAGTATTCGTTTCATTGTCTTAGAATTTATATGTGTATGAGACTGAAGGGATAATAGGGAATACCGAAACAGATCGGATCACTGCTCTGCTTCGAGGACCGGCGGGCATTTCGTCCAGACTCACCATGAAAGAGTTGTGTTGCATGTACGCATTGTACACACTGATGTTCCATATGCCCATGTTGCCATTCTTTTTGGGTCTGTATATATTGAGACCCAGGTCAAGACGATGATAAGCAGGCAGAGCGTAGTTGTTGCGTTGGTCGATGAAGGAGTTCACATGGTGATCGATATCGATGTATTGCTCCTGTTGGATGGTCATACGATTTCCGGAAGAATAAGTCCATGCAGCCGACAGCTCTACATTTTTGCCAAGGCGATACATCCCCACGATATTCAATTTGTGACGGTTGTCGTACTTATCGGGAAATCTCCGTCCTCTATTGACTTCTCCATTCTTGAAGAGTCTGTCTGTCCAAGATAAGGTGTAGGCAATCCAGCCTGTAAACTTACCTTGACTTTTCCTCAACAACCACTCGAAGCCATAAGCTCTACCCGTACCTGCGGCTACTCTTTCCTGCCAGTCTATTTCAGACAGAAAAGCAGTCGCACCATCCTTATATGCAATGAGGTTATTGAGGCTCTTATAGTAGCCCTCCATCGAGACTTCATAAGCTCCGTTGTCCCAGTAGAGTCCGAGAGCTGTCTGTCGAGAGTGCATAGGTCTTACCTTCTTGGTCACAGGTACCCACATATCCGTAGGTAGGGAGATGACAGTCGTCTGCAAGAGGTGCACATACTGATTCATCTCAGCATAAGAGGCTTTGGCACTGAGATTGGGCAGTATCTCATATCTCGCCGAGAGCCTCGGCTGAGCACTGTAGTAAGTCTTCCCCTCCACGTTGATGACCGAAGCGTGCAGACCTATATTGGTCGAAAATCTATCGCTCCACTGTATCTCATCCTCTGCATAGAGAGATAGTTCATTGGCAGAGATAGGCTCCCCCTTTGTAGACTTTGCAAGACCCTTATCCTCCTTTTTGATATCTACCCCCGATAGGTTTCTTGTCTCGATATTGGGGCGAAAATTGTGTCGGATGAGGTTAGCGCCGAAGCGGACATAATGCTTATTGGACGGTGTCCAGTCAAAGTCCGAACGCACCCCGAAGTCTCGAATACCACTCGTGATATCATATTCGAAGCCTAATGTCAGCTCCGACTGTCCGCTTTTTGAGAGCTGATAGTTGTGGTCATTTGCCGCGATCGAAGCAGCATACTCACCATAGTAGAGGTTGGTATTGGCAAAGAGATTGGATGAGAAGACATGTGTCCAGCCCAATGAGGCGAGTTTACTGCCCCACTTTGCCAAAGAGCTCGTCTCGGCGGTCAGGAAGTGTGAGTAACCGCCCTCAGTGGTCTGATAGTCCTTGGACTGAAAATCAAGGACGTCATTTCCCATATAGAGACTCAGAAAGACACGATTGCGGTCGTCAAACTTATGATTGAGCTTGAAGTTGGCATCGTAGAAGTAATATCCGGGCATTTCCTGAGAGTAGTAATTGCTTGCACTCTCCTTCGCACTCTTGTTGCTGAAATGATATGCAGCCTTCATAAGGAGATCAAGGTAAGTACGGCGTAGAGATATATTGTATGAGGTCTTTCCCTTCTTAATAGGGCCTTCGAGATTGAGACGACTGGAGACAAGACCGATAGATGCAGTCCCCGAAAATTTCTCCATATCGCCATCCTTCATACGGACATCGAGTACCGAACTCAGACGACCTCCGAAACGAGCCGGAAAGCTACCTTTGTATAGTGTCGAGGTCTTTATCGCATCCGGATTGAATGCCGAGAAAAGTCCGAACAAGTGATTGACATTGTACATAGGGTTACCATCGATGAGATACAGGTTTTCATCCTGTCCTCCACCTCTGACAATCAGCCCCGAGAATCCCTCCTGACCTCTCGCCACTCCGGGCAAGAGCTGTGCGTACTTGATGAGGTCGGCCTCCCCTAATATCGCAGGGGTACGGTTGAGATCCTCCATACTCATCTTGATACGTCCGGTATCCATCCCCTTGACTTCGGACTGCCTGTTGCCGACAATCATGACTTCACTGAGTGCAGTACTTGCCTCGCTCAGTTCAATATTGAGTCGTGTGCTTTTTTCCACAAAAAGCGTGGTATCCTTCACGACATAACCGACGTAATTGAATCGAAGGTGCACTTCTCCGATGGGCACTTTGATGGAGTAAAATCCGAAGTTGTTGGATGATGTCCCGGCGTTGGAGGAAATGTCATAGATATTTGCTCCGATAAGAGTCTCCTTACTTGTGGCATCGGTGATATAACCGCTTATGGTAGCAGTCTGAGCAGAAGCCCAAAAAGTCAGGCATGAGAGCAACATTCCCCATAGGAAACGATGTGATTTCATATATAGTAATATTTTAGATATTTGACAATTAAGTCTTAGTGCTACCCATTAACAGAGCACACGAGGCCAAAGATATAAAAAATACTTACACATAAGTGAACCCACGCTTTGGCGATCATCACTGCTCAGTGGCAGATCATCACAAACCGAAGGATAAGGAGTCCTCAGTTCTCCCTATGGGTTTTCAAGCTAAACGCATAGAGACCTCTAACCTATATTCACACAAACCGACATCCCTTTCATATAAAAATAGCAGAGGAGAGATGTATTTTCTCTCCTCTGCTGTTTTTATACGAAGCCTTATTCGGGATTACTTAGCCTGCTCGAGGATATCGACAGTAAGTTCCTCTTTCAATTCGAGACCATTTTCAAATGTCAGAGTTATCAGAAGCTTTTGCTGAGGAGTCAATGGGGCTTGAACAAACTCCAGACTCATCGCCAAGGTATATTGTGTTCCGGAATTCAACGCTAAATGTTTGATCGGAGACAAGACATCTCCCGGCTCTGTTGTGTACCTTGCATGATTAGCAGATCCAAAGGTTTTTGGGTTCAATGTCTTGTCAAAGACGTGGTCAAAGGACTCAAATCTTACTCGAACCACATCCATGAGCGAACTACCTTCCGGATGAGTCTCATTGTATGCACTAAAGGCTTTTACTGAGACTTTTGAGATCGCAAATTCTGTAGTCTCATTATCCGTTGGTGTCGCGTGAGCATACATTTTTTCTTTGGGAGTATCTCCTTTTCTTTCGGCAAGCTTGACAAATTCACCAAAAGTCGCATCACTATACTTTGCATAGCGCTCTCCGGATAATTCAATAAGAAGCGAGGTGTGATCAGGCTTACCTGAGTCGTAAACACTACTGTTGTTCGCAACAACCTTCATAGCTTTTGGTGTCAAAATACCGGTAAAGAAATATTGCGAATTGAGGGTCAAGACCTCTTTTTGGTTAGTTTGCAAAGTCTCCTTACTGCAAGAACCGATTACCATTGCGCAAAGGCAAACGAATGATGTTAGTATTATCCTTCTTTTCTTTTAATCTCCTTTAATTTCGTGATTATATTGAAAATTATTGTCCTGACCACAAGTTTCATCTTCTCCCCTGAAAGGACTTCGTATTTCGTGGCATTACAAGTTAATAAACCATTTTATGAGTATGTAAGCCCAATCCATAACATACTGCCGATCGCAAATATAAGCAAACTTACCATATACTACAAAAAAATCTAAAAAACAGATAAGATATAGTATATCCCCTTGTGATTCTCTAAGCTCCGGAGATCAGCCTCATCCCAAAGTCGTCTAAAACGATGAAAAAGGTTATCTAACTTGATGACGAAGGTTGTCTAACTTGTCGCAACAAGTTAGACAACCTTTTGGGTTGGGTTTGACACTCTGGTTTTGGGATAAAGAAATATCGAAAGAGGGCTTGGTAAGATCTGCCCAAAAGCAGAAGCCCTCGACTACCACGTGATGGGAAGTCGAGAGCTATCTTAAAAGTGGAGAGAGTCGAAAATCGACCACTCCTTATGTAATCTGAAGGGGGAAGCTTATTCAGCTGCTTGTTCGCCTTCGTTCCAGTTCATTGAAGCAAGACGCTTGTAAGTTGTATATCTGAACTTAGCGTTTTCTTCAGCTGCCTTGAAGAGTTCTTCTGCTTCTGCAGGGAACTGCTTGAGGAGCGCGTTGTAACGAACTTCTCCCTTGAGGAAGTCTTGGAAGAGATCCCACTGTGGTTCCTTAGAGTCAACCTGGAATGGATTCTTACCTTCAGCTTCGAGCTGTGGGTTGTATCTCCAAAGGTGCCAGTAACCACACTCAACGGCGCGCTTAGCTTCGTTCTGAGTCTTACCCATACCTGCACGGAGACCGTGAGAGATACATGGAGAGTAAGCGATGACGATAGATGGTCCATCGTATGCTTCTGCTTCCTTGATCGCCTTGAGGGTCTGCGCTTGGTTGGCACCCATAGCTACCTGTGCCACATAGACGTAACCGTAAGTAGTTGCGATGAGACCGAGGTCTTTCTTGCGGATGCGCTTACCTGATGCGGCAAACTTGGCGATAGCACCTACAGGTGTAGACTTAGAGCTCTGACCACCCGTATTTGAGTAAACCTCAGTGTCGAGGACAAGGATGTTGACGTTTTCACCGCTTGCGATGACGTGGTCAAGACCACCGAAACCGATATCGTATGCCCAACCGTCACCACCGATGATCCACTGTGAACGCTTCACGAGGTACTGTGACAGGTCGCGGATACCCTTGCAGTCAGGACATACACCAGCTGCTACGAGTGGACGGATCTTCTCTGCAAGTTCGCGAGTCTTAGGTCCGTCGTTGCGGTTGTCAAGCCACTCTTGTAGAAGAGTCTTGAGTTCCTCAGGAGTATTTGGATTTTCGATAAGGTTCTTAGCGTGCTCCGCAAGACGATCGCGAAGCTTCTCTGTACCCATGAGCATACCGAAACCAAACTCTGCGTTGTCTTCGAAGAGAGAGTTTGCCCATGCAGGACCGTGACCCTTTTCGTTTACTGTATATGGAGTAGAAGGAGCCGAACCTGAGTAGATAGACGAACAACCTGTTGCGTTTGCTACCATCTGACGATCACCAAAGAGCTGAGTGATGAGCTTGACATATGGGGTCTCACCGCAACCCGCACAAGCTCCGGAGAACTCGAATAGAGGTTGAGAGAACTGTGAGTTCTTGACGTTTGCCGAGACATCGACAAGGTGCGCCTTAGAAGTAACATCCTTGACAGAGAAGTCCCAACGTGGTACTTCGCTCATCTGGCTTTCGATAGGCTTCATCTCAAGAGCCTTACCGTTCTTATTGCCCGGACATACGTCAGCACAGTTACCGCAACCAAGACAGTCAAGAACGTTGACCTGGATACGGAATTGCATATCTGCAAATGGCTTACCGATAGCCTTGAGAGTGTTGTATCCTTCAGGAGTCTTGCCTTGCTCTGCGCCATCGAGGACGAATGGACGGATGGTAGCGTGAGGACAGACGAACGCACACTGGTTACACTGGATACAGTTGTCGGCATTCCACTCAGGAACAAATGCAGCCACACCTCTCTTTTCAGAAGCTGCAGTGCTTTGATCCCATGTACCGTCTTCGCGACCCTTGAAAGCAGACACAGGCAGGCTGTCACCTTCTTGAGCGTTGATAGTACGTACTACGTGGTGGATAAACTCTGTGTCATCCTTGTGCATTACTGTAGCTTCAGGCTCGAGTGTTGCCCATTCAGGCTTCACAGGTACTTCGATGACTTCTGCACCACGGTCTACCGCAGCGTAGTTCATGTTGACGATGTTTTCACCCTTCTTACCGTAGCTCTTGACGATGAACTTCTTCATCTGCTCTACCGCGAGCTCGTAAGGGATGACGTTAGCGATCTTGAAGAATGCTGACTGAAGGATCGTGTTGGTACGGTTACCAAGACCGATCTCCTGAGCGATCTGTGTCGCATTGATCATGTAGAACTTGATGTTGTTCTTTGCGAGGTAAGCCTTCACCTTGTTTGGCAAGTGCTCTTCGATCTCATCAAGACCCCAGATAGAGTTGAGGAGGAAGGTGCCATTCTTACGAAGCCCCTTTGTCACATCATAAAGACGTAGGTATGCAGGCACGTGACAAGCAAGGAAGTGTGGGCTGTTGACAAGATATGTCGAACGGATAGGAGTATCACCGAAACGAAGGTGAGAACAAGTGAAACCTCCGGACTTCTTTGAGTCATAAGCGAAGTATGCCTGGCAGTATTTTTCAGTATTGTCACCGATGATCTTGACAGAGTTCTTGTTAGCACCGACAGTACCATCAGCACCAAGACCGTAGAACTTAGCTTCGAAACCGTTGTCAAACTCCAACTCCTTCTTGAGAGGAAGAGAAGTAAACGTAACGTCATCGACGATACCGATAGTGAAACGGTTCTTAGGCATGTTCATCGCGAGGTTGTCATACACCGCGAGGATCTGTGCAGGAGTAGTATCCTTAGATGAAAGACCATAACGACCACCTACGATGAGAGGAGCATCCTTCTTTCCGTAGTAGCAGTCCTTGACATCGAGGTAAAGTGGCTCACCATTTGCTCCCGGTTCCTTTGTACGGTCAAGCACAGCGATACGCTTCACGCTCTTTGGCATTGCAGCCAAGAAGTGCTTTGCAGAGAAAGGACGATAGAGGTGAACACTGAGAAGACCCACCTTGCGGCCCTTTGCCATGAGGTAGTCTACTGTCTCGCGGATAGCTTCAGTCACCGAGCCCATAGCAATGATGACATCTTCAGCATCCTCAGCACCATAGTAGTCGAAGAGGTGGTACTGACGGCCTGTGATCTTAGCGATCTCATCAAGGTACATCTGTACTGTCTCAGGCACAGTCTCATAGAATGGGTTGGATGCTTCGCGAGCCTGGAAGTAGATATCAGGATTTTGAGCTGTACCACGAGCTACAGGAGCTTCAGGGTTGAGAGCTCTCTTGCGGAACTTAGCAAGAGCTTCCTGATCGATGAGAGGAGCAATATCTTCCATGTTCATCGCTTCGATCTTTTGGATCTCGTGTGATGTACGGAATCCGTCGAAGAAGTGAACGAATGGTACGCTTGTCTTTATGGTAGCCAAGTGTGCAACACCGGCGATGTCCATAACCTCTTGTACCGAACCTGAACAAAGTTGTGCGAAACCTGTCTGACGGACAGCCATCACGTCCTGGTGGTCACCGAAGATAGAAAGAGCCTGAGCTGCGATAGCACGAGCAGATACATGGAAAACGCAAGGCAACAACTGACCTGCGATCTTGTACATATTAGGGATCATCAAAAGAAGACCCTGAGATGCTGTAAAGGTAGTGGTGAGAGCACCCGCCTGAAGCGAACCATGAAGAGCTCCGGCAGCACCGGCTTCACTCTGCATCTCTTGTACACGGACGGTCTCTCCGAAGATGTTTTTACGACCGTATGCAGCCCATTCGTCTACATACTCCGCCATTGTTGTAGAAGGTGTGATAGGGTAGATCGCAGCCACTTCACTGAACATATACGCGATATGCGCAGCGGCCTGATTACCATCACAGGTAATAAATGTTTTTCCCTTACTCATAGCAAAACACTTGTAAATAAAATTGTTAAGATAGGACTACCGAAGCAGTCCGGTTATTATTTTGTTTGTTTTTTTAGTATAAAAAACCGAAAAGCCACAATGGGATCTGACGCCCGTGACCTACGGTGAGATTATCCACGACAAAGTACGTGCTCGTATCGCCTCTCCTCCGCATCATGTCCGTAGCCCGGAGTGCATACTGTCCGTCCACGACAAAGTCCACTCCTCCGGTCTCTCCTGCACTCACAGAGTAATGAGGGGTAAGGTGACTGAGGAGGAATATTTTGCGGAGCTCATCCATCTGTGGTTCTTGGAGAGATAGCGTATGAGCTATATTTGTGTTGTTGAGATACAGACGATGGGGCTTCTTGGGATACTCCTCTCCCGACTTGTAGAGCATCGTGATCATACCGGCATCGGCGAGGTACTTGAGGTAGTTCATCACCGTAGCTCGGGAAGTCCCTATCTCCTTGCTCATCATCGATACGTTAGTGGTATTTGAAGTATTCGATGCGACGAGATAGAGGAGCTTACGCAACTTGTACAGGTATGCCGGTTCGATCTGATGGATGTAGACAACATCGACCTCGAGGATCATATTCATCGTCTTGACAAGCATCTCCCCGAAAGAAGCGACATTTTCCTGAAAGAAAGGGTAAAAGCCCTGCTTGAGATAGTCATTGAAGGCCACCGAAGGATGACACTCGTTGGCTATCGAAGCAGCTATATCTTCATGATGGCAGAGTATATCCTCAAGGGAATATGCGGGATGCTCAACATTATTGACAAACCCATAATACTCTCTAAACGAGAAACCTCTGAGGTCATAAACTTTGATGAAGTCAGCCTCCTCAGCCATGCACATCACGGACGAAGCGGCAAAGATGATGCGAAGAGCAGAAAACTCCTCATGGCATCTGCGCAACTCTGCCGACCAGTTGGGATACTTGAATATCTGATCAAGCAAAAGCAACTCCCCACCCGTCGCAACAAAGGCCTTCACGAAGTCATACAGAGTATGCTCTGAGAAGTAGAAGTGGTTGAGATTGGCATACAGACACTCCTCGGATGCAGGACTGTAATGCTCGGCAACATAGTCAAGCAAAAATGATGTCTTGCCGATACCTCTTGTACCCCTCACACAGATAAATCGATGTGTAGGATCAAGCTCATCCATCAGCGTACGTCTCACGTGCTTAGGACGATGCTCCAAGAGCTGTCTGTGTATCTTATAGAATGCTTCCATCAAAGGCGTTTGACCTACGTTTGTTACTGTCAGATATTCAATATTTTGGTTCCAATATCACCACTTTCAAAAGTCTCAAAAGAGGCACACATCTTTACCATTTTATTTCCATCCCCAAAAGTAGGTATATTTTTTGAATTATGCAATCTCCATATTACAATTAACACCCTATTGAGTCTATTTTTTTACTTATTACACATTCACAACAGTATATTTTACATTAAAAACACACCTTCAAAGTACCCCAAAAACTCACTCACCCTCCGAAAGGAGAAGGATTGCTACAAATTCCCCACTCTAAGCTCTCCAAATCACCACCCCCTTACGACACAAAGAAAATATATACCAACAAGTAGCTAAGCGTTCAAAATCGAGGCACCTGTGTTGGTGCATTGATGTGCTGACCTTGTGTCTTTGAGTCAGATGACTTTTCGCCCCCGACCGACTTCGAGGATAACAGTCACCATGATGCAGAAAAAAGAAAGGCAACTTCGCATTTGTGTAGCGAAGTTGCCTTTCTTTTCAATTTTATATATGGAGACTCTTAGACGTTGAATCTGAAGTGCATGATATCCCCATCCTGCACGACATACTCCTTACCCTCGACGGCCATCTTGCCGGCCTCCTTCACTGCATTCTCCGAGCCATAATGGATAAAGTCATCATACTTGATCACCTCGGCACGGATAAATCCTTTCTCAAAATCCGTATGTATCACGCCTGCACACTGAGGGGCTTTGCTGCCCTTGAGGTATGTCCATGCCCTCACTTCCTGCACACCGGCAGTGAAGTAGGTCTCGAGGTTGAGAAGAGCATAAGCCGCACGTATGAGACGAGAGACGCCGGACTCCTTGAGACCGATCTCTTCGAGGAACATCTGACGCTCTTCGTAAGTCTCAAGCTCGGCAATTTCGCTCTCTATCTTCGCCGCCACGACAAGGATGTGAGCACCTTCGTCTGCAACAGCCTTACGCACAGCCTCAACATGTTCGTTGCCGGTTACAGCCGATGCCTCATCGACATTGCAGACATACAATATGGGCTTTGCGGTGAGGAGAAACAGTTCGCGAGCAGCTTTCTTTTCATCAGGAGTGTCAAACTCCACGGTACGTGCCGACTTGCCTTGCTCCAAAGCCTCCTTGTATCGACTGAGGACACCAAAAAGGAGAGCAGCCTGCTTGTCTCCACCTGTTTTGGCCTGCTTTTCGACACGCTGGATACGAGCTTCGACAGTCTCAAGATCCTTGAGTTGCAACTCGGTATCGATGACACTTTTGTCTCTCACCGGATCGACCGATCCATCGACGTGAGTGATATTGTCGTCCTCAAAACATCTGAGGACATGGATGATAGCATCTGTCTCGCGGATGTTGGCAAGGAACTTGTTGCCCAAACCTTCGCCACGGCTTGCACCCTTGACAAGACCGGCAATATCCACGATCTCAACTGTCGTAGGGACAATGCGCTGAGGGTGAACGATCTCAGCAAGCTTGTTGAGACGCTCATCGGGAACGGTGATGACGCCGACATTGGGTTCGATGGTACAGAAGGGGAAATTTGCAGACTGAGCCTTAGCGTTGGAAAGGCAATTAAAAAGCGTCGACTTGCCCACATTAGGAAGACCGACGATACCGCATTGTAGTGCCATATATTATATATCAGTATTTGAATTATCTATTTTCGAGCCACAAAGTTACAAATTTATCCCCCGCAGACAAAAAGCCTCAGCAAGACAGCATTGAAATCCTTACGCCGAGAGTGGAGGCTCGCGAACAAACAATGCCTAAAGCTCGAAATCAAGTTGTCTAACTTGTTTCATTAACTTAGACAACCTTCGTCATCAAGTTAGACAACCTTTTTTGAAGCGTTCGACTTTCGCTCTGTGAGAAGACCCCGAATTGCATTGAGTACCACCCTAAGACCGGCGTGGTAGCATTGGGAAAAGCAAAGGGGCATTATCATCCGGGATGGATGACAATGCCCCTTGTCGTTGTATGATGTATATTGTGATGCGGTTTACTTCACGCGCTCAAGTTCCACAGTGAAGTGACGCATCACAGGAAGTTCGTGAGTGATGGTGAAGCCCTTAGTGATGCTTGCTGCACGTTCCTTTACGTTAGCGAATGCTGCAGCTACAACGTCCATATGGTTATTGGTGTATGTACGACGTGGGATAGCAAGACGAAGGAGCTCGAGACGTGGATAACGGTTTTCGCGTGTATCAGGGTCACGATCAGCGAGGATAGCGCCGATCTCCACACCACGGACACCTGCTTCGAGATAAAGCTCGATACCAAGTGTCTGAGCGATGAACTGTTCCTTAGGCACGTTGGTAAGGATCTGCTTAGCATCCACGAAGATAGCGTGACCACCTGCAGGGCGTTGGTAAGGGATACCATACTCATCAAGCTTAGAACCGAGATAAGCCACCTGACGGATACGGGCATCGAGAGTGTCGAACTCTGTACCTTCGTCAAGACCTTGAGCGAGGGCGTTCATATCTCTACCGCTCATACCACCGTAAGTGATATAACCTTCGTTCATGATACAGAACATCTGGCACTTGCGCCATAGCTCTTCGCTCTTGAAGGCAACGAAACCACCCATATTGACGATAGCATCCTTCTTGCTCGACATAGTCATGATGTCTGCGTAAGAATACATCTCACGTACGATTTCCTTGATGGTCTTGTCAGCATAACCTTCTTCACGCATTTTGATGAAGTATGCGTTCTCTGCAAAACGAGCAGAATCAAGGAGGAGAGTGATACCATACTTGCGGCAAAGCTCAGAAGTCTCACGGATGTTCCTCATAGATACGGGCTGACCACCTGCAGTGTTGTTGGTCACGGTGAGGACTACGCAAGGGATCTTTTCCTTTGGAGTTTCCTTAAGGATCTTTTCGAGCTTGTTGAGGTCCATCTCACCCTTGAATGGGATTTCGAGTTGAGTGTCCGCAGCAGCATCGATGGTACAGTCGGGAGCATAAGCCTGACGGAACTCGATGTGACCCTTGGTTGTGTCGAAGTGTGAGTTACCGGGGATGATGTCACCTTTCTTTACGATAGTGGAGAAAAGGACATTTTCTGCAGCACGACCTTGGTGAGTAGGCAAGAAGTAATCAAAGCCGAGGATGTCTTTGATTGCCTTCTTCATGTTGAAGTAGCTTGATGCGCCTGCATAGCTTTCGTCACCAAGCATCATAGCTGACCACTGACGGTCACTCATCGCTCCTGTACCGGAGTCAGTAAGGAGATCGATAAATACCTGATCGCTCTTGAGCATGAAGAGGTTGTACTTAGCATCGCGAATCCATCGTTCACGATCCTCTCTTGTAGAGACACGGATAGGCTCTACCATCTTAATCTTATACGGTTCAGCATAAGGTAGTTTCATAATACTCTCTTTTGTAGTGGTTAGTATATAATCTTCAGTTAAAAACTTCGCTAAAGTTACAAAAAAACGGAGAAGCGCAACCCCTTCCAAAAGAATATAATCATCCAAAAACACCTCTTATCTAAGAACATAGAAAATCCACATTCTCAGATTCAAGCACAAAAAACAACATTTTAACGAAAATAATATGTAACTTGCAACGAGTAGAACAGTATTGTGAAGATACAGCAACATTTCAACACTACCCCTCACGATGTTTCTCACTATTATTGAGAGTTTTATAGATCCGATCGTGACCACACTATCCCATGAGGTCTTTTGGAGGACATTATATGTGACACTTATCTTCAGTGTCATTCTCCTTGTCGTGCTTGAAAACCGCAATCCGATAAAGGCTATTGGTTGGGTCGTTATACTCATACTGTTGCCGGCAGTGGGATTGGTGGCATATTTCTTCTTCGGGAGGGATAATCGCAGGATCAGACTACTATCGCGCCAGGCCTACCGGAGGATCACGAACAATGCCGTGCCTCGGATACCGATAGGCAACAACACCAATGCAAAACATAAAGAGCTCATACATAGACACAACTGTCCGATCTCTCATCTCATAAAAACTCAAACCAACTCCCCCATTCTATCGGCCCAAACCCTGAAAATATTTACGGAGGGACAGTCGAAGATGAATGCACTCTACGAGGATGTCCTTCGTGCTAAGGAGCACATACACATCCAATACTACATAATTTCCGACGACGACACGGGCAAGGCTCTCTCTGATCTGCTAATCATGAAAGCTGCAGAAGGTGTCAAGGTGCGTGTCATCTATGACCACGTGGGTAGCTGGGAGGCATCCAACTCCTTTTTCCGAAACATGAAACGAAAGGGGGTCGAAGTCTATCCTTTTTTACCCGTGGTATTTCCGATACTCACAAGCAAGGCCAACTACCGTAATCACCGAAAAGTCATTGTGATAGACGGAGAGATAGGTTACATAGGAGGGATGAATATCGCCAACAGATACACCATAGGCAACGAACTCGGGATATGGAGGGATACACACATACGCATCACAGGCCCTGCCGTCAATGGTCTTCAGGCATCATTCATGACGGACTGGTATGTGGCTTCGCAACGCATCCTGCCCATAGATGTCTATCACTCCCCCGCACATGAGGAGGTCATACCCGCGTCTCAAGACATACCCATGCAGATATTTCAGTCCGGCCCTACAGGTCCATGGCGCACCCTGCTACTGACCCTTACCAGAGCCATCAGTTGTGCGCAAAAGTCTGTATGGATAGAGACTCCTTACTTCCTGCCCAACGATTCACTCTTCAAGGCTATTACGGGAGCAGCCCTCTCGGGCATCGATGTCCGCCTGATGATACCTCACAGGGGAGACAGCAAGACCGTACGGCTCGCAAGCGACTCATACATAGCAGACCTGCTCGAAGCCGGAGTCAAGGTATACAGATACCAACGCTCCTTCTTGCACTCCAAGTTGATGATCATCGATGACAACCTTACGATATTGGGATCGGCCAACATGGACTTCCGCAGTCTGGAGCACAACTTTGAGATCACCGGATGCATCTATGACGATACAGTAACGGCAGAGATGAAGGAGCTCTTTGTACAAGATCTCAAACATTGCATGACTCTCACCCCTCGCACGTGGAGACGCCGATCATTTGGCACAAGATTAGCAGAATCGATCATGCGTTTGTTTGCTCCACTTCTATGAGCACGGATAGAAGATCGATCGGGGCTATTGACCCAACCACAAACCAATTCTGAGATTTTCACACTCTTTTTCGCGTCCCCTTATCTGAGACTCCAAGACAAACAGGAAGTGATATCGGAGAAGCCCAACTCACATCAGGCCTTGTGGAGCGACCTTCGGTGAGTCGGGCTCAAAAAAGCGACCGCCATCAGGGCATTGGTCGCGGACTTTCTATGACGTTCTTTCCAAATCAGGACATATAAAATACCGACCATAAGAAAAGCACACCCGTAAGGGGCTCTCATACAGTCTCAGTATCTGGGCATTTATGTCTTCTGATTATCATCGTGTTTCTCTTCAAATAGCTCCAAAGCAATCCGATTATAAGGATAACTATCGGCTCGTATAAACAGCTAAAAAAACAAATACCCCTCATCAAGGAGTGCCTGCGCAATCATCACAGACGTATCGCGGACACTCAGGGATAATACTCTATCCTGCGCTCTATGATATAGTCAGGGATATACTCCCCATCAGAGGAAGCCCGATAGGCAATGAGTCGTATCCAATTGCCCAACTCATCATAGCTGTAGACAAAGGTATTAGAGAAGTTGAATGATCCATCACTTGAGCGAAGAGCCTCCTCCACCATTTCGCCTTTGTCATCGTATCTATAACTGATCATCTGACTCACAAGAGACATACCGTCAGAGCAACACTCATAGGTGATGATCTCAGTGAGATTATTTTTCTCATCGTATATGTGGACCTCTCGACTGCTGATGGTATCCTCCGGCAGTCGATAGCTTTCGATCATGGTCACTTGCCCACTATTGTTGTAGGTAGTACGCTCTTTGTAACCGGAGCCGTCACGTTGATACTCCATCTTGATGCACTCGACCTTGGTCTCTCCGCTGAATGTATCACAGATCTCCTCCTCAAGCATACCATTAGCATCAAACTTTGACTCCCTCACGATATTATTATCCTCATCATACGAAATGGTATGACGTCCCACGACTTTACTATTTTCATCGTAGTAGACTGTCTCTATGGGGCGTCCCTTCTTATCGTAGATAAAATGATCTTTGCTGACAGAGCTACCATCGACCTTACGACGTTCCTTACACACGAGATTTCCTCTCTCGTCATAGGTGAAAGTATCGACATTGGAACCGCCATCAAAAGCGAAGTGTCTGGTCGTCTTTACGACTCTGCCATCTTCGCCATAAGTATAAGTGATACGATAGCGATCTCTGTAACCCTCCGAATTGACCTCGAGTGTCGGAGCACCTTCCTCATTGTAGGCGTAGTATTTATAGCCACGGGAGAATGTCTTTTCGGCAGACCCGTAAGTACCCACAGCAGAAAAGGTCTCCACTATGCACGACCTGACCCTGCCACGGAAACCCAATTCCTCGAGCACAGTTTTCTTCACAGAATACTCCTCAATCTGCTTGGTCTCCGCACAGCCCATTAGAAACAATAAAACAGCAACTAAAGCGCTCCAAAAAAGCTTCATCCCTATGGACTATTGGTTAATAAGACACAACAAATATAAATATTTAATACGAATCAGCCATGAATATCGATAAAATATCTGCACCTAAAATGATATCGGATTGACCTGAAAGATCATATCTCTTTTGTCTCAACTCCTACGGAATCAGAGCCATGCTCCGTATGTCATGATTTTCTCCCAAAGTTGCCTAACATGGCGCATCAAGTTAGAGATTTCGATTTGTCGCCTTCTGTACGTTCGTCAACGTTCTGCTCTACTCTCAAGGGCAAGCCTGTAGAGCTCCCTGACCTGAGCAGCAACGGCATCGGAGTGAAAAGGTGCCGCAGTCGCACTGATATGCTCTCTATCACCCAAAAGATCCGGAGTATCAGATAGTCTCACAAGAGCTTGCGCCATTGCTGTGGTATCATAAGGGGGGATAAGGATACCGCTTGCATCCTCTCGGATAATATCCGGAACACCTCCGACTCTGAAAGCCAACACCGGAGTCCCACAAGAAATGGACTCAAGGATGGTCTGACCAAAAGTTTCAAAAAGAGAGGTCGAAAGAGTCACACGAGAACTGCTGTATAAAGATGCCAATTGGTCAGGGGATGAGATATTTCCAAGGCTCTTGACAGAGACCGGAAAGTCCTCAAGAGCATGAGGACTTTTAGGAGTCCCGACACAGACAAACGTAGCCTTTTGGGCAAAGTCAGATGATATCTCGCATACCTTTATGAGAGCTTCCTTACAGAGCTCCAAACCCTTGATCGGATCATCGGGTCGAGCTGCAACAAAAAGCATTTGAAAACAGCTCGAACCCTCCCCTACACGTGGGTAAAAGATAGAAGTATCTATCATATTGGGCACGACAGAGACTCTTGCGGAGGAGGCAAGTCCGGAACTACTGACCTTGGAAGCAACATCTTGACTCACTGCCAAGAAATGGATATCGGAATAAGGGAGAAGGCTTTTGCGCTCAAACTGTCGCCATGCAAGGTCATTTTTATCTTGAGTCGAAAGCATAGGACAGTCTCCGCAATGGCTTGAAGACTTTTCACAGCACCGGGTCTGCCCCTGATGAGTATAGTATGGGATATGGCATCCGCCCGTAATAGGCCAAAGGTCATGAAGGGTCCAAAAGACAGGCTTCCCCGTGCGCATAATGGCATCAAGACCTCGGAGAGAAAGAAAACCGTGCTGGACCCAATGCACATGGATAATGTCTGCCCACTCCACCCACGGGTGGTGGGAGATATCTGTACCACTATCTTCGGGGGAAAACTTGAACAATCGACTCCGGTCATAGCCGACATGAGGCAACAGCATAAGACGCTCGGAGAAAAAGGCAGTCTTCCACCTCAACTTACCCCAAAAACCTTGATAAAAGGAGGTTATATACTTATCCTCTACTCCATCTGCAGGAGCAGCAACGAGCATACGGGCATCGACACCGACACCTCTCAAAGCCTCCAACAGTCTCCGACAGGCAACGGCAGCTCCCCCACCATGGAGATATGTATTGATCAAAAGGACTTTCATTGCGTCAAGGCTCTTATCTTTACAGTCAGGTCTGCATCATCCATCAATTCCTCGACCGAACCATACATACGGTAGTTCCAGATATGATGAGCATCCTCAGGAATATTGATACGCTCGTCACAAGGAGAGACAGTAGAGCCGTATCCGGATAATACGCTCCAATCCTGAAGAGGAAGGATGACAAAGAGGGCAGAAGTCCGGAAGAGAGAAGCGATGAGAGCATCCGGAGCAAAAGGCTGATCCGAGAGGTAAAAAGCCTTGATCTCTTGTTGCTCTTGTGAAGAGAGATTTTCCCACCATTCCCTCAATGCCGGCATATCGTGAGTGGAAGTACTCAAGACCGAAAGCATAGGGATATGATCCTTACAGACAATGGCATGAGATGGTGTTTTGGACATGCGAAGGATCTCAAGCGAAAGGATCTCACAACTTGACAATACTTCGCCCACACTACGGGGCAACATACCGAGATCTTCGGCACAGAGGAGCATATCCGATGCCGTCATCAGGCTTCGGAGACGCTCAAGAGCAGTCTGTCGCCACAGTTCCTCATTGCGATAATAGTAATACTCATCATGGAGCGACATGAGAGCGTGAGCCGTTTCCTCTCCGACTTCACTATTATGGATCACTCGTGAAAGCATGACTCGGGGATGATAGTACCCCAAATCATCCCGTACCAGCAGGCGATGATCGGGCTGCGCCTCATCACTCAAGATTTCGGGAGACATGATACCCCTTTCGACAAGCTCCTCAGCCGAGTAACCCAGAGCCGGTGCAAAATGCCCGAGACAAGGATCTGACTCTCCCCGCGGTGCACTCCAAATCCTAAAAAAGCCAAGGATGTGATCAATCCGTATAGCATGAAAGTACTTCCCCATTGTAGAGAGACGCCTACGCCACCACTTGTACCCATCGGCACTCATGACATCCCAATTGTACGTAGGGAAGCCCCAAAGTTGACCTTTTTCTGAGAATGCATCTGGAGGAGCTCCTGCGTTCCGATCGGTATTGAAAAGAAGTGGTTCGACCCAAACATCAACACTGTTGTATCCCACACCTATTGGCAAATCTCCCTTGAGGAGGATACCATACTCATCGGCCTTGGAGCGCAATGCCTTCAACTGAGCATAAAGATGATATTGCACAAAAGCATGGAGCATCACCTCTGTATGTGCCTCGAGATCTTCAACCTTCCGGCAGGAAGTCCACTGAGCCAAGACCCTGTGATACTCGGGGAAAGAAGTGACTTCCCTACGAGGATGTCGCTCCCTTAGTGTACAGAAAAGACAATATGCCGTCAACTGGTCACCTCCCTCGGTCCAAAAATTCAGAAAGTCAGACGATTCATACCCTTTGTATCTATACCACCGGTCAAAGCAATACTTGATGATTTCCCACTTCAAGTTCAATGATTCAAGATAAGCTACCGTGGGTAGAGCATTGAGTTGGGAGGCTGTTTCTCTCCAGCTTTTGACTTCAGGGGAAGTCTCAAAGAAAGGGAGCTCCTCGACAGAGAGATACAAGGGATTGAGCCCGTAAGTCGTCACACTGTTGTATGGATAAGTATCCCTCAGAGTACCGGTGAATGCCGTGTCATATATAGGTAAAAGTTGATATACCCTTTGGCCGGTCTTATGCAGCCACTCCAAAAGAGTCTGAGCATCTCTAAGATCTCCGACACCGTAAGATCGACTTGTACGGATAGAAAACAAAGGAAGGACTGTTCCTGCAAGCTGATGAGGCAATCGGCACATATCCACCTCAAAACGCGGAGGATCGACATACCTCACGTCGGAGGCGTCATGGGAAGAAAGAGCTCTGTTATCCCCTACTTCCCAGAGATAAGAACCATCCTTTTGACGGAAAACAAATTTATAGCAAGTATCTTCATCGGGGCAAGTGAAGTGATAGTCATCTTCGCATCTTGCCAAAAGCAATCCATTGTCAGGTTGCCACGAGCCGAGAGACTCGGATGCCCCACAGACTATCAGCTCCCCCTCCCAAAGATGGGGGAAGTGCACTGCAACGACCTTCGCCTTGTCTCTCAGGGATATAGGCGAAGAGGGCGCATTATCCTTGAGACCAAAAAGAGTAGAGACGGGCTCTCTCCTCATCCGGTGAGCCGGAGTCTCGTCTATCCACCGATCGTGTATAGACAAAAACTCACAAGAGTCATCATCAACACGCAGTGTATGTGCCACGGGGGCCTCAAAACGGACGGGAATATCCGAACGTTCAAGCCTGTAATTATACCTTATGGTGAAGCCTTTACTGTTTGGAGGAAAGCTCTCTCTCGGAATGGACACACGCCACAACCCGGCGTCTTGACTCATGGAAAAACGCTCATGCCTACTCTCCCCTTCCTCATCGAAAAAGAACTCCCCGACCCAGACGAGTCGGCTGTCTGTATCAAAGACATGATACTCTATGCCAAAATGCAACTCCACAACCAGGACTGTTTACAGGAAACAAAAAAACTCATTCCCTCGGAAGTCCGAACGAAATACCCATACGACGCCCTTGTACAATGAGCTCATTGTCCGGCTCGACCAACTTAAGCCGTCCGGCAACTTCCGACAGTGCGATGTGACTGAGTGCCCCCTTGTGCATACGCACCATCACGCCGAATTGACCCTGAGCGACGAGTTGAGCCGCGTGTCCTCCCATACGAGTACCGAGATTGCGATCTGTTGCAGATGGAGCTCCCCCACGTTGGACATAACCAAGCACTGTCTCTCTACACTCGATAGAAGTCTCCTCCGAAAGTATCTTACTGAGTCTGTGACCCGGACGCTTTTTCCCATTGATCTCAATACCCTCGGCCACCACGATGATGGAGTGACGCTTGCCTGCCCGAGCTCTATCGACGATGACAGTCTTGATCTCTTCGATGTCAAAACCAAGTTCAGGCAAAAGGATCACATCGGCAGCTCCGGCCATACCGGCATGCAAAGCAATCCAGCCTGCATGATGCCCCATGACCTCGACTACCATGACGCGATTGTGCGAAGCCGCCGTACTGTGCAGACGATCGATAGCTTCGGTCGCAATACTTACAGCCGTGTCAAATCCGAAAGTAACATCAGTTCCCCAGACATCATTATCTATGGTCTTTGGGATAGCGACAACATTCAGACCAAGATCCGAGACGATCTTGGCAGTCTTCATCGTACCATTGCCTCCGATGGCAACGATAGCGTCAAGGCCCAAGTCATGATAAGCACGACAAAACTCGTTGGCAAAAGCCTCATCCTGCAATAATGCCTTCCCCACACGTCCCTCACGAGAAGTGCCGAGAATAGTCCCACCCAAGTGTAGGATACCACTCAGTTTATCCATATCAAGGACTTCATAACTGTGCGCAGGGATTCCCGAAAAACCTTTATGAAAACCCAAGACCTCCATGCCATGAGCAACCATGGCAGTCTTACCTACTCCCCTTATCGTTGCGTTTATACCCGGACAATCTCCCCCCGAAGTAATTATGCCTATTCTCATATACCCTTATGCTTATTTAATGACTAAGGTAGCAAAAAATACCGACTGTTCGTCACAGAAAAGCCCCACTCTACTCAACACCGACGGCTATAACGATAAATGATAGAAAGTCGACCAATAGGATTTACCCCAATGACATAAACCTACCCTCCCCACATCTACATATCCCGATCCCCGTCACTCATCCATATCTCTCACATCCTACCACTCATTCTAATATCTTATCCCTACCTACTCGTGATTCTCGCCCGATCACTCATTCCCATCTCTCATTCCCCACCACTCATATCTCGTCTCTCATCACTCAAAAAAATCAGCTCACCCCTTCACAATATCGCGGCTTGCCTCCTCTCCTGAAGAGGCAAAAAAGGTTGTCCGACTTGACACATCAAGTTAGACAACCTCATTCATCAAGGTAGGCACGTGAATTTCGGGAGATATACATCCTACCCCAATCGTTTATCAAATGATCCTCCATACAACAGGGTTTTCCGCAGTTCACAGCATAACCCCAAGAAAAAATGGTGGCAAGTCATTTGACTGACTTACCACCATTGCTTTTAATTTAGAAAACTCTTAAACTAAACCTCTAATTATAGATTAAGTCCCAAGTTAGGATTGTTTAGTCTTTCATTTTCAGGAATCTTGAAATACATCCTCTTATCATCGTAAGGGATAGAGATTTCACGATTTTCTGCATCGAAACGAATCTTACCGGTGTGTACTGTTGCCTTGAAGCGCTTCAAAGCCAAGTAAGACTTACCTTCGCCGACAAACTCAAGTCTGAACTGCTTGTAGATTTCATCCTTAAGAGCCTGACCTGTAAGAGCATCAAGATAAGAAAGGTCTGTGATTCTTTCCTTTAGGAAGTTCTTAAGAACAGCCTTAGCTTCATCATCCTTGTTCAAGAATGCTTTTGCCTCAGCATTCAAAAGATGCATTTCACTGACTCTCATGTAGATATAGTCCGCATCGATTGCTCTCTGGCCTGAGATCTTTCTGTCCGCGTGGAAGAACTTGTTATAAGGGACATTAATGAAAGCCTCGCTTCCGAAATTTTTTCTAAGGTCTCCGAATTGTTTTCTACGAACATCATCCTGTCTCATAGAGTCATAAAGTTTGTCATCGATGCACTTAGGCTCACCTGCAACAGCGTATGAGTATGTAAAGATGTCGCACTGTCCCCACCAAGAGTAAAGGCCAATATTCATAGTAGGATTGATGTCTGTACCCCACATAACATCCTTCACATTGACATCATTGAAACCACCTCCGGTCTTAGTCACCGGATCATAAACGACTTCCGCAGCAGTCATAGGAGCATAGTCGGGTTTCGCCATCAACTCCGCAGTCAAAGTCTCAACCTTATCGTATTGTCCCATTGCTGCATAAGTAAGAGCAAGGAATGCAGATGCAAGGTCAGCGTTAAACTGAGACTTGTTTGCACGTTGGAAGTCAGCAAGGAGAGTTTTTGCCTTCTCCAAGTCAGAGATAATAAGATCATAAACTTCCTTCTGTGTAGAAACAGGGTTGTTTACCTTAACGGTAGTCGTATAGATAGGACACAACTGATCGTTCGGACGATATTCGGGAGCGAATAGCTGTGCCAAATAGTAGTAAGCGTGACCTCTCATCACCAACGCCTGACCCATCTGATGTCTTGCAGATGTCTGCGAGGCCTCAAATTTTGCATCTGCGCCACCCATAGAATCGATAATACCATTAGCCGTAAAGATAAGACGGAAATAATACCTCCAAGGTGTATAGTGGTTGATGTTTGTATAGTCTACTGTTGATTTATACCTCTGGAGGTCACCATGCCAACCGTAGTCGTTTGCAGTCTTTATAAAGTCCCCGCAAAGGATATCCGTAAAGAGATCTATAGATCTCTGTCCAAAATCTGCGTCACCTGCAGTCCCCCCGGCTTTCGGAGTATAAAGCCATGAGTACATACCTGGGATAAGGCCCTCTATAATTTCTGCAGCAATGGCAGGATTTTCTGACATTTTTTGGAGTTTTGTCCCTGATACTTGTTCTGTCGGCTCTGTTTCGAGGAAGTCCTTTTTACATCCCGAAAGCATCAAGCCCACAGTAATGAATAGTATAAAATATCTTGTTTTCATAGTTTCAAATGTGTTTAGAAGTTGATGCTTAAGCCTGCAGTTACAGTGGTCATAGGATTATATGTAAGAGTTGAAGAGCCTCCGGACAATGATGTGGATGGATTGAAACCTCTTCTTGCACTCCACAATGCAAGGTTATCACCGGACACCCAAACTTTTAGATTCTTCACATTGACCGCAGACAGCCATTCTTTAGGAATATTGTATCCAAGTCTTGCATTTGCAAAATGTAGGAACGAGTTGGAAGTCAAGAAACGAGAAGATCTCGAGGCAACATTACTGTCCAATCCATTATTAAGTCTTGGAATATCTGAAGTCTTGTTTTCAGGAGTCCATCTGTCTCTCATATCCACGTGCCAGTTGCTCTTACCGACTTGCTCATTATCCATAAGAGTCGCATAAACGCCGTCATAACCATAACCACCCAAGCTATAGATGAATTGGAGGTTGAGCTCAAGACCCTTGAATCCGGCTGCCAAGCTGACACCACCACGGACAGTAGCAAGAGCACTCTTGCCGATATAGAACTGGCTGGCATCCTGATATACAGAAGTCACTGACTTACCGACTTTAGCATCAGGATTCTTATACAAGAACTCTTCATAACTTCCGATAGGAGCATCACCTTTAGAGAAAGTGCCATCTTCATCCTTATCCCAGAAGTACATTGTCCATTGAGAAAGACCGGTTTCGTCATCGACCCCTACATACTCTCTCATGTAGTAGTCAAAAAGGGATCTTCCTTTCTGACGACCATATCCACCCACAGAAGTATCGATATACTTAGGCTCACCTGTAGATGGTTCTATAGGCATTCTAAGCATCTTGTTGGACAAGAATCCGGCATTAACTTTGAGATCAAGGAAGTAATCCTTAGTCTTCAAAAGCTGAGCAGTCAAGTCAATATCGACACCCTGATTTTGGAGGCGACCATCGTTTACCTTGATGATGGCATAACCATTGGATGGGGCAACACGTCTGTCATAGATCAAGTCGGAGGATATCTTGTTATAATACTCCACACTACCGGTGAGATATTTGCCAAGACTGAACTCGACACCGAGCTGAAGCATGCTTGACCTTTCCCATGTCAAATCGGGATTTCCCTTAGTATCTAAGGCAAGTGCAAGATTTCCCCCATCATTCTTGATGTCATAAAGATCTCTACCCGCATAGTAACCAATACCATCCTGTTGACCGAGTGTACCATAACTTGCTTTAAGCTTAAGGAATGGAAGCCATTTTATGTCCTTCATAAACTCCTCGGCAGAGACTTCCCAAGCTAAACCCACAGAGCCAAAGTTACCCCACTTATTGTTGACGAAGCGAGAAGAACCATCTCGACGGAATGTACCGGAGATAAAGTACTTGTTGGCATAGTCATACATTGCCTGAGCGAAGTAACTTTCAAGTCTATACGTATCTGTACGTCCTGTAGGAGGAGTATCAAAAGCAATCGCATTGCTCAAATCATCATTGAATGGATCAACAAGATTCCTCTTAAGAACAGCATCACGTGTGAAAGAGTAATAGTTTGCTTCGTGAGCTCCGAAAGCCTCAATCGAGTGCTTGTCAAACTTCTTTGTATAGCGAAGAATACTAAGGAAGTTGTATGTAGCAAGATTGGTCATAACATGGTAGATGGTTCCCTTTGAGTTTCCGGAATCTCCGTACCATTTGTTACCTCTCTGCTTGTTGAAAGAGTTGTAGAATGTTCCTCCTAATGTATTTTCAAAAGTAAAACCATCCAAAAATCTCAAAACAACGTTACCATTGTAAGTCACCTCGTTACGCTCGGTTCTATTTGTGTTATAAATAGCATCTGCCAAACCATTTGAACGTCCCGAGAAACCACGACCATCACCATAATCAAACTCATACTGGTTGGCAAAGTATGGGCTCATGATCTTATTACCTTCCTTGTCTCTCGTATAAACAGGATAAATAGGAGGCATACCATCCACGAAATGGAAAAGGTTTGCAGAAGAATATCCTGACTGCCCGGAACTGTTTGATGCAGAGTTAGCATAAGACAAAGAAGCCTTAGCCTTCATCCAAGTATAAGGATTCATCTCAACGTTTAGACGACTTGTGATACGACTGAAGTCAGATCCCTTGTTGATACCCTTGTCAGAGAGGTAGCCGACAGACATAAATCCTCTCATCTTATCAGTACCTCCGGAGAGTTGCAAGTTGCCTTCTGTTCTATTGGAGCTTTGGAAAGCCTCATCCTCCCAAACTTCAGGGGTATATCTGCGCTCCAATCCTGCAAAAACTTTACCGGTTGTAGGATCTATAACCGCGTTAGGTTCTGCCTTGTAATAGTTATACTTTGTGTTGATTCCGGATTCTCCAAAGATGTTGTTAGACGCCCATACTCGTGCCTCTGCATCGCTTAGAGGATCTTTTTTTCTTTGCATTGCCAACATATGCAAACCGGACCAACCCATTTCAAGGTATTCATCCGGAGACTTGATGATATCGTGACGTGGCAACCAAACGGAATTGACACCATACTTGATATCTCCACTGATATTCATTGCGCCGCTACGACCTGACTTTGTAGTGATGACGATCACACCATTGGCACCTCTGGCTCCATAAATTGATGTAGATGCAGCATCCTTCAAAAGTGTAGTAGACTCGATATCTGCAGGGTTGAGAGAAGCTGTTTGACCCGAGAAAGGCACACCATCAACAACGATGAGCGGGGATCTACCGGCATTTACAGAGCCGACCCCTCTTACATAAAGGTCTGCTTCAGTACCGGGCTGACCATTGGTATTGACAACGTTAACACCAGGCACCTCTCCCGCGAGAGCCTGTGTAACGTTCGCAACGTTCTTTTTCTCAATAGCCTCGGCTTTCACCGTTACCGCAGAACCTGTAAATGATCTCTTGGTACCGGAGCTATAACCAAATGCCACAACTTCGTCAAGAGCTGTAGCTTCGGGTTGAAGGACAATCTTCAGATTTTTTCCAACTGCGACTTCACGAGTTTGCATACCCACGAAAGATACAATAAGGACTTTTTCATCCTGTGGAACAGTAAATTTAAACTTACCTTCCGGATTGGTGCGAGCACCTTTCTTGGAGGTCTTACCTCTTACGGTAGCTCCGATGATAGGCTGGCCATCTTCAGCAGAGGTAACAGTACCAGATACTTCGACCTGAGACTGTGCCATCGCCATACCCAAGCTCATCACAAGGAAAGCTAAAAGCAATGTAATTCTTTTCATAAAACGGACTTTTTGGGTTAATATTTCTCTATTTGAGTTGTTGATTAGTCTACTCCATATAATCCCTACGGTGTTCATACACAAAGCCTCCCCTTGGGATTGTCATCTACACATTGCATTGGTTAAAATAAGTTTAAATACGTTATGCAAACTACCAATTCAGATGAATACATATCGAAAACTCCGTATGCAAATAAACACTTATTCTGTCAATAATACAACTTTTTTCGATGAATATTTATACTATCCCTTGATTTTTAACCAATGAATAAGCGAAAAATCGTACCATATAGTAATCTGGTGATTTTATGGACAAAGAGCATTTATGTTAAAACAACGCAGTTCTCTTGATGAGGAATTCATAAAACACAATTATCAAAACATCTACATATATGTTTAAATAAATAAACCACTTCCGAGAAAAATATTTATAAAAAACAGTTACCCAACTTCTAAAAGCACATCCGATCGCTGATTCAATAAATCCATTTCATCATGGTAGCATCATCTATCCCTTCTGACACCCTATGAAGCAAACAACAAAAGAGTTCGAAAGCATCACCCCTCAGCTTCTCAGACACAAAAAGACAAGGGTGTCAAGACTCACGTCTTGGCACCCCTGTTGATTTTATAAAGTGTGGTTTTTTCTATTACGCTTCTGATGCAGGTTCTTCTACAGCTACTGAAGGCTCCTCAGCAACGGGAGCTTCTGCAGGAGCAGCAACTACTCCGCTTTCAGATTCGACTGTGAATGGAACTTCGACAGTTACATCCTTGTGAAGGCGAACCTTAGCAACATAGTTTCCGATTTCCTTGATGTTTGCAACATGGATCATCTTACGGTTAAGTTCGAAACCAAGTTTTTTGAGTTCTTCCGCAATCTGAATGTTTGTTACAGAACCAAAGATAGTACCTGTAGAGCTTGTCTTAGCTACGATAGTAAGTTTCACACCATTCATCTTGGCAGCTACAGCCTCAGCGTCAGCCTTGATCTTAGCCAACTTGTGAGCACGTTGTCTTTGGTTTTCAGCCAATACTTTCTGAGCACTTTCAGAGGCGATGACTGCAAGACCTCTTGGGATTAGAAAGTTGCGGCCGTATCCGGGTTTTACTTCGACGATTTCGTCCTTGAAGCCCAGATTAGCGATGTCTTCTTTCAAAATAACTAACATATTCTGTCTCCTTTATAGGTGAATTTTCCTGTTCTTAAATAACTTAATCTACCACCAACGGCTTACTTCATCAAGTCAGCCACGTATGGTAGAAGTGCCAAGTGGCGTGCACGCTTTACAGCTTGTGCTACACGACGTTGGAACTTGAGAGAGTTACCGGTAATACGACGTGGATAGATCTTTCCTTGCTCGTTGATAAACTTCTTGAGGAATTCAGGATCCTTATAGTCCACATACTTGATACCTGCCTTCTTGAAACGGCAATACTTCTTCTTCTGTGCGTCTACAGTGAGAGGAGTTAGATAACGGATTTCTGAGTTTTGTGCTGCCATGATTACTTATCCTCCTTTACAGTATTGTTAGACTTTAGTGATCTTCTCTTCTCTGCGTATTGGTGAGCAAACTTATCTTGGCGGAAAGTCAAGAAACGCAGGACTTTCTCATCACGACGGTAGTTTACTTCAAGAGTGTTGATGACAGTTGGAGCTGCCTTAAACTCAAGGAATACGTAATAACCGGTAGACTTCTTTGCAATAGGGTAAGCAAGTTTGCGTAGACCCCACTCTTCACGGTTCACAATCTCTGCGCCATTTGACTCAAGCAGACCTGCAAACTTATCTACCGCTTCCTTCATCTGATCTTCAGACAAAACGGGAGTTAAAATGAAAACGGTTTCGTAATTGTTCATCATAATGCTTTTATGAAGTTAATAATGATAAATTGTTTATCGAGGCACAAAGGTAAGAATATTTTCTTGATAACCTACCTATCCCACAACAATTTATCTATAAAAAAACGACAATAGACCGAAAAAGGGAGGAGAATACCTCTCCTCCCCTTTGATCTACCAGGTTTTATCAATATCCCCTCTTAGGTAGTTTGTTCCAGTAAGGCATGCGCACGATGAGTTCGATGGTTACCTTGCGGTCACCTTCTCTCACTTCGTGGGTGTCAGATGCCGGAATGGCTGCAATGCGCTTGCCTGCGCCACGACTCTTGAGCATATCTTTAAATACCCCTCTACCTTCCAAGGCTTGCACGATGGCTTCGGCTCTACGAGCCGACAACCTTTCGTTGTATGCCACAGATCCTCGGGCATCGGTGTGACCGGTGATGAGGAATCTGCTCTCGGGCATACCCTTAAGGATCTTTGCGATCTCGTCCAAAAGCGGCTCCGACTCAGGAGTGATCTCATAACGGTCAAACTCGAACGTAATATTGGAGAAGAGTTTGTACAACGGATCGCAATCCTTTTCGACATACTTGATGATTTCCTTTTCGACAGGAACGGTCTCTCGTACCACACGCTCGCGGTAGACAATCCGTGGTGCAGCTTCTTTTGTACTGCCGAATCGTATCATGACTCTCGCGATCACCTGTGGGAAGCTGAGACGCTTTGCACCCAAAGAGGTCATGTAGTCACCTTGGATGCCGAAGCCTACTCGGTCGTTGAACCAACTATTGACTCCAAAACCTACCGAAGGCAGGAAGAGGTGGCGTTCCATGTTGGCTTCCTTATTGAAAGCGTCGGAGTGTCCCCAACGCAATTCGTCATTGCGGAAGTTGGGCAGACTGCCTTGCTTGGCAAGTCCGAACTCCTTGTACATATAGTTTGCTCCGATGCGGAAGTAAGGCTCTACATATTTCTTCTTGAAAAGAGGGGTGAGGCGGAATTGCAAGCCCAACCCTCCGAGACCGAAAAATCTCTCGGCCTCCTTCCGGTCCGCGACAATCGCGGTCACTCTCCCAAGTGTCGCCTGCAAGTCGGCATAAAGCCAAGGTGTAAGTTCATGAGCCACGTAGAGATTGCCTCCAAACATGACATTGTGCAGACGAAGGGTATAGGCATCACCTTTTTCGGAAGAGTTATAGTTGCTCAAAGTCATCCTGCTTATATTAAGGAGATTGCCTCCGAGACCGATCTCCCGGCTTTTCCTGTCATGGACTTGATTAAGAATCATATTGGCATCTTGCGCAGCAATTCCTAAAAAAGTCCAAAGAAATAATTGTATCAGTATAAATTTCTTTATCATAATTTATTCTCCGGATAATTTATAAAGGGGGTTCACTAAGTCTGATTATCTGATTGGGAGAATGAACTTTTCCAGGACTTGTAGCCCAGACATTCCAAATAACATCTACATATTCAGCCCTACTTAGGTAAACAACACAAACACCATCATCTCTCGAAACATATAGAGTTTTAACCGGAGAGACAATATTTACTTCAACTTTTCTATAGTTGATTGTGCTCCCTTTTTCTGACTTTACCACAAGAGCGATCTTACCAAAAGTGAGCTTCTCTGGATCATCGAGACCAAGCTCTTCCAGCAACTCCTTATATTCTTCATTAGGTCTGTAATCATACGCGTCTACCAAAACCAGGATCTCCAATGGAGTTACCTTATTTTTCTCCTCAAACACAATGGATCCCAACCCCAAATGTTGCTGAGGAGAAGGCATTTTGTTCTTTGCCACAGCCCAAATGTGCACAACATGATCTTTTGAAGCCACGGGCACGATGATTGTACAACGTCCGTCATTATCAGCTGTTTCTGTATATATCTCGACAGCGAGTTCATCATCGTCACCGGGAGCATCATCCTTATAAGAAGTTGAACTCTGATAGAAGACCTTTGCGTCAGGCTCCGTCTTGATGTTGACTTCTGCATAGCGTATGGGGCCTACTGCATCCATAGGCTTCTCACGAAATGACAACACTTTGAGTTCAGTTTCGACATAAGGCGTACCACCCCCGATGCCATTTTCGCCGTCTTTACCCTTTAGATATGCCCAAAAGTCTCCAAGAGATACTCTATCGGTGGGCCATACAGTTCCGTCCTTGGTTATATTGCCGGCATTGACTTCTTCGACCCAAAGTTGATAAGCAGACTTACCTACACCATTTTCTCCTCGAGCAAGGATGTTGGTATTTTCACCATTGATGTACCAATAGCCATCCCTGATTTCAATCTTGTCACCCTTGCCGGTGTCCCCTTGGTCACCTTTAGCACCCGAGTCTCCCTTATCTCCTTTCGCACCA
>NZ_JAUMXC010000016.1:0-7719 GCF_030529325.1 Porphyromonas sp.
TTGGATGAGGTATAAAAAAGGAGGCTGAGCCAAAAATGAATTTTGACACAGCCCCCTCCTTTTTTGTTACGTTGATCGAGATAGTCTCAAATTATATCAAGCAGGTACTGCAGTCGTGTACAGCCATAGCTGTAATATTGACAATGTCAGATACTGTTGCATCATGATCTGTAAAATAAATAGGTTTGCGGAGTCCCATCTGGATTGGTCCTACCACTTCCTCTGCATCATCGGCCTCGCGTAATAGTTGGTAGCATGCATTGGCTGCAGATAGGCGAGGGAAGATAAGGACATTGGCATTATACCCTTTGATCTTGTTTTCAGGATAGCGGGCATCCCTTTTGTCTGCATGTAGAGCCATAGATACTCGCATTTCTCCCTCAACCATGATGTGAGGATATTTCTCGTGCAAGATCGCAACTGCTCTGCGTGCTTCACGGGTAGATTCTGCATCATCAGAGCCGAAATCTGAAAAGCCTACAAGAGCTATCACTGGTTTCACTCCGAAGCAACGTACCTTCTCAGCGGCCATTACTGTGATATCCACAAGAGCTTCAGCTGTCAAGTTGCAGTTAATGAGTGTATCGGCAAGGAACAATGGACCATTTTTAAGTGTCACCATATGCATCGTGGCAAAGTGGTTGACACCATCTTCAAGACCGACAGTCTGTTTAGCAATGTTGGCTAAGTGGCTGTGGTGGCTGTACACACCGGTGACCATACCGTCTGCATCTCCGCTGGCAACCATCATCATCCCGAAGTAGTTAGGGTCAAACATCTTGTCCATTGCCTCAGGAACATTACCTCCATTGCGCCAATTCTTCTTGGCCAAGAGTTTGGAGTATTCTTGGCGACGAGTCTTTTCGTCATCGCTGCGGTGGTTAATAATCTCTACCCCTTCGAGCGAAAGATCAAGCTCTGTAGCAATAGTTTTGATTTTGTTTGGGTTGCCGAGTATGATGGGATCTGCAAGTTTTTGGTTACGTACTTCAACCGCCGCCTTGAGGGTGGAGATATTTTCTCCGGCTGCATATACAATCTTGTGGGAAGAGAGTTTGGCAGCTTCGTGCAAGCGTCTAGTAAGGTGGCTCATGAGGCCAAGACGTGAAAGTAGCTCGTTTTCGTATGCTTCCCAGTTTGTTATGGGCTTCTGTGCTACGCCACTATCCATTGCTGCTTTCGCAACAGCTGTTGATACCCTTACAATGAGACGAGGATCTACAGGTTTAGGAATGAAGTAGTCTCTACCAAACTTGAACGTTGTATTGCCATACGCCACTTTAACTTCATCGGGTACAGTTTCTCTCGCAAGGGAGGCAATGGCCATGGTCGCAGCCATCTTCATTTCTTCATTGATAGCCTTGGCACGCACATCAAGTGCGCCACGGAAGATGTATGGGAACCCTATGACATTGTTGATTTGGTTAGGGTAATCGGAGCGTCCTGTCGCCATGATAATATCCTCACGTGCTGCAATTGCATCCTCATAGGTGATTTCAGGATCAGGATTAGCGAGAGCAAAGACGATGGGATTTGATGCCATAGACCTAACCATATCTTGGGTGAGTACTCCCGGGCGAGAGAGGCCGACAAAGACATCGGCTCCGACTATTGCCTCTGCGAGTGTGCAAGCATCTTTGCGTTCAGTAGCAAAGTAGCGCTTCTGCTCTGTAAGGTCTGTGCGGTCACTTGTTATAACTCCCTTACTGTCGATCATGATGATATTTTCGCGTCTTGCTCCACACGATTCGTAAAGCTTTGTACAAGAAAAGGCAGATGCCCCTGCTCCGTTCACAACGATACGAGCATCCTCGATCTTCTTTCCTGCGAGTATGAGTGCATTGAGGAGACCTGCTGACGAAATAATAGCTGTACCGTGCTGGTCATCATGCATGACAGGGATGTCTAATTCTGCTTTTAGTCTCTCCTCAATCTCAAAACATTCCGGAGCTTTGATATCCTCAAGATTGATACCTCCAAAAGTCGGAGCTATCGCTTTGACTGTTTCAATAAACTTTTGGGGATCTTTTTCATCAACCTCTATGTCAAATACGTCGATGCCTGCATATATCTTAAATAGAAGCCCTTTCCCCTCCATCACAGGCTTTCCGGCCATGGCTCCGATATCTCCGAGTCCTAAAACTGCTGTTCCGTTGGAGATCACAGCAACAAGATTGCCTTTTGCTGTATAGTCATAAGCTTTCGAAGGATCAGCTTCGATATCCTTACATGGGACAGCGACCCCCGGGCTGTATGCTAAGGTCAGATCTTGCTGAGTAGAGTAGGGCTTGGTCGGCTTGACCTCTATCTTGCCTGGCTTACCATTTGCATGGTACTGCCTGGCGAGTTCTTGGAGCTTGTTATCCATATTTGTGGCTTGTTGTATCAGTAATTTTTTTGAATTGTTCTTTTATTATACACAGGGAGTGTTTGTTCTCCTTGCGTTTTAATGCGCAAATTTACTCTTTTTCAGTCATTATACCTTGGCATAGCTTATCAAAATGTGATAACCTTCAGATCTACAAGTCTAGGGGTGTCTTTTCTCATGTGATGTTACACCTTGGCTGTTCTATGTAAATGATATCGTCTGAAAATTCTTATCTATTCTATAGAGGAATATTTTTAGGTATAGATAAGGGATAAGAATATGCCTTTTGTTGAATACTTAATACTTCTTGGTGTATTGCTGTACTTCCCGGATATACAAAAACAGCGATAAGAGCTGTCCTCTCATCGCTGTTTTTTCAGTTACTCGAATATTCTTCTGTTACTGAATACCGGTGTTTGCTTTTTATTCTTTGACAACGAATTTACTTATTATCCGTTGTACTCATCAGAGACTGTCAACTTAGCTCTGCCTTTAGCTCTACGAGCAGCGAGTACGCGACGACCATTAGCAGTCGCCATTCTTGAGCGAAAGCCATGTTTGTTCTTTCTCTTGCGATTTGATGGTTGAAATGTTCTTTTCATTTTTGTCTCTATTTCTTATTTATCACACTTACGGTGTGCAAAGGTACATTTTTTACTTTTATTTTGCAAGCCTAGAAGCAGATAGCTGCGAGTTCGCTTTTGATCAAGCTGTTCAAATTTTAATCTTAAAGATAAGCGTCCATCAACCTAAATAGGATTTTAGGAGAGAGTTTTTGTTGTTCTGTCTTAGGCGGCGTATTGCTTTTTCCTTTATTTGTCGTACACGTTCACGAGTGAGACCAAAGTTAACTCCGATCTCCTCAAGTGTCATCTCAGGCATACCCCCAATACCAAAAAACATCTTGATGATCTCAGCCTCCCTTTCAGTGAGAGTTGATAGAGCTCGTTCTATTTCTGTAGACAAAGATTCATTGATAAGATCCTTATCTGCGATGGGTGCATCGTCATTGACAAGGACATCCAATAGGCTATTGTCTTCTCCATCTACAAATGGCGCATCTACTGACAGTTGACGCCCATTGATCTTCATTGTTTCGATGACCTTATCTTCTGTAAGATCTAATTCGTGCGCCAATTCTTCTGAAGACGGTTTTCGCTCATTCTCTTGTTCAAAGCGAGTGACTGCCTTCTGTATTTTACTGATGTTTCCCACTTGATTTAGGGGAAGACGTACGATACGAGATTGTTCTGCAAGTGCTTGAAGGATGGATTGGCGAATCCACCATACAGCATAAGAAATGAATTTGAATCCTCTTGTCTCGTCAAATTTTTCAGCAGCTTTAATAAGTCCAAGATTTCCCTCATTGATAAGGTCGGGTAGGCTTAATCCTTGGTTTTGATATTGCTTAGCTACAGATACGACAAATCTGAGGTTGGCTCTTACCAATTTTTCGAGGCATTTTTGTGAATTGGCATCGTTACGGTGTATGGCCTGTGCGAGCTGAACTTCCTCTTCAACTGAGATAAGTTCCTCTCGGCCAATTTCCTGTAGATATTTATCTAACGACGCACTTTCACGATTCGTTATTGACTTCTGAATCTTTAACTGTCTCATTTTATAATCTTACGTAGTAATAAAAAGTGAAGCCACTGCTGATTTTGATTTAAACTCGGTGAAGTTACGATTATTTCTGAAATACTACACCATCGAGATCCAGCTTGCTACAGATAGATAACTAATATCTCTTCTGTTTTGTTCATTTCTTTCATTGCAACAGAACTCTATCAGATTCTCTGTCTGTTTTCGAGAGACAGGATTCCGAAAATGAATACTGGATTTACAACTTATCCCCTACATAAAGGACTAGGCCTTTGAGGTATTCTCCCTCTGGATGATACATACTGATTGGGTGATCTGCCGGCTGACCTAGAGTTTCTAGTATCCTAACACTTCTCCCTGCCGACAGAGCTGCTGTGAATACGGCTTGTCGGAACTGAATAGGGGATACTGCTTGAGAGCAACTGAACGTAAATAAGATTCCCCCTTCCGGTAACTTGGATATCGCTTCTGCATTGATCCTACGATAGCCTTGCAATGCATTGTGTAGTACTCCTCTGTGTTTTGCGAAAGCCGGAGGGTCTAACACGATCAGATCATAAGCGCCATGCTTCATAACCTCCAAGTATTTAAATGCATCGGCTACGTGTGCTTCATGACGAGAGGCTATTGCTGCATCAAAGTTGAGTGTCACGTTGCTCTTTGTCAGATCTATTGCTTTTGCCGAGCTGTCTACGGAAGTTACTTGTTTTGCACCACCTCTTAGGGCATATAGAGAGAATCCTCCCGTATAGCAAAACATGTTCAGGACGTTTCTGCCGCTGCTATATCTTTCAAGGAGAGAGCGATTCTCTCGTTGATCTATAAAAAAGCCGGTTTTTTGTCCTTTTAGGATATCAGGTACTATACGTATGCCGTTTTCATCACATATGGGATCATGCCATTCTCCTGCAAGGATACCACTACTTTCGTGATTTTCTTCTCTTCCCGGAAGTGTCGTTTCAGACTTGTAGTACACACATTTCAGACTGCCTTGAGTGATAGCTATGAGCTGTTCTGCAATCATTTTACGGCGCTTGTGTATCCCTACGGTATGCGCTTGCAATACTGCGATATCACCATAGATATCAATGATGAGACCGGGGATATAGTCTCCTTCTCCGTGAATCAGCCTGTATATGGAGCCGGGATGCACGAGATCAAGAGATCTTCTGACATCAAGAGCTTCTTCAAGGAGATTCCGCCAAAATTCATCAGTATTGATGTCTTTGTCCTTATCAAAAGACAAGATGCGGACTGCGATACTTCCTTCTTCATAATATCCGTGTCCCAAACAGTGCCCATCTCTTGTATATATCGAGACCGATTCTCCGGCTTCAATACTGATCGTCTTATCTATATGAATACCCATGGAGAATATCCATGGATGCCTGCGATCCAAGGCCTTCAGTCTTGAATCTTTGATAATTATGCGCTTATTCTCCATATTATCTCGCACTTCTTTTTTTAGTTCTGTGTTGTGGAGGTTTGTGCCGGACGCCAACGCTTCCTGAATGTCCTTGTTTTAGGAGCAATTTTTCTCAGTGGCTCAAAAGAATTTTCAACCATTGATGATTTGAATATCTCTTTGAGAGCGTCGAATATCCTCAACCCTGCCCATGCATCAAGACCGGCATAGTTGATTTGTGCTTCCGTAAGGGTCTCTTTTTCCCAATCAGACAAACGTTGCCCCTTTGTAAGTCTTTTCCCAAACAGGATGGCGTATATTTTGGATAGCGATCCTACTTGTATCTGCTTTTCTACGGTCATTTTGCGCAGATCGACCATTCCTGCAGGAGTCCACTCATGATCGCTGCGGAGTATGCGAGCATCATCATGGACGCCGACTCCCACTTTGATTAGATTTTTATCCTCAACGAGGGTTTTGAGATGTTTTTTTGCTTCATCCGAAAGACGCATGAGCCTGAAGATGAATGCACATTCCGCATTTGAAAGCTGCAGCAGCGAAACTTTGTGTATGACACCTTTGGTAAAGCTGGGCTTTGTTTCCGTGTCAAACCCTACAATCTCAGCTTCTCTGAGTTGTCCGCACACCTCCTGTACCCTCCCGATCGGAGTCATGTCATCTATAACTACTACGGGTATAGGCAAGACTTCCACGGGGAGTTCATTCAGTTCGCTTTTGCTTATGTCTTTAGTAAGGTCTGTCATTATGATCTCTCACTCTCTTTAGCAGTGTCAGATGAAGTCTTCCTCGTTCCATTCTTCAGACTCGTTGTGAGGAGCGACTTCTTCAGCTGAATTTGTTGCAATTCTATGGAGTTGTCTGAGGACTGTCAGGAGTTTTGTTCCCCATTCATGTTTGAATGTATAGTTGATCTCTGCTATGGCTTGTTCCTTTAGGCTTTCTACGCCTTCACGGTATACCCACATTGCATCCATCAAATATTGGTACAGATCAGCCATAAGCTCAGATAAGCTGATGCCGATAGGAGTCTCAGAGTACACCATATCATAAACCTCAGTATCCAAGAATATATCCTCCTCTCCAAATTCTCCCTCCAAAAGAGTACGAACACGATCGTAATCTTGTTCTGTAACCACACATTCAAGACTTGCAAAAGGGTCCGTCGGTAGTTGTGGAAGGTCCAATGCGGCAGTGTACAAGGCTGAAAGTATCCTCCTGCACCCTGTTATTCTCTCACTATTCCATTTTTTTGGACTTTCTGGAGAAAATAGCGCACAGTATCTGACAGCTTGTGTCACAAAGCCTATTACTTCGTCCTGATATACGTTTTGATTCATCTGGTAAAGAGCTATATATGGTACACAAAGTTAGTGAAATACCTCTGAATAGCACACTTTGAGATCCAACTTTTGATTTTCTTCCGACCTGTGAGGTCGAGTTGATTATACTTTTCTGACTGGGGAGTGCGTCATTATATTGTTTTGTATATTAGTGACTTAAGTTTATATTGGATAGTCTGCTTTACATTTGTTTGATGTTGTCATGTTGACTTGTCTGAAAAGACTATCTTTGTAGTAAATTGTAGCATGCTACACCTTTCATCAGCAGTTTTTGATAAGAAGAAAGTATATAACTATGAGATTATTTATTCGTTTTATGCGAGTGACGCACAAGGTGTTGGGGACGTTGCTTTCAGTTCTTTTTCTGATGTGGTTTATTTCAGGTATCGTAATGATATACAAGCGATTCCCCAATGTTAATCGGATCATACATAAGTATCAAATTTCTCTTCCCGATAGCCTTCCTCAGATAGGAGTGCTTTCAAAAGTAATATCTGACAGTGCCAAGATCAAAACACTATCCGTTGAGATGCTGAGAGAAACACCTGTCATTAAGGTGGTGACAGATGCAGGTAAGTTTACTTTATCTGCAGATACCCTTTTACAAGAGGTCAAGGATAGCGTTTCATATGCCGATATAGAAGCCTATGCAAAACGTTGGGCAAATGGTGATATCTTGCGTGTCGATACACTTCGACAACTTGAGCAGTGGATACCGATGTCTTCTTATCGCTCCCATTTTCCTATATACAAATTCATTTATAATGATCCTGAGAAGTCATACCTTTATGTATCATCCACTACAGGTAAGGCGCTCCAATTTGTAACACGTTCGGATCGTTTTTGGGGATGGGTTGGGCCTATTCCTCACTTTATTTATTTCTGGCAGTTGAGGCAAGATGCAAAGTTGTGGAACTCTGTTGTCTCTTGGCTTTCCGGACTTGGTGCTATCATGTGTTTTGCCGGTATTATCATGGGGATTT
>NZ_JAUMXC010000016.1:7819-16118 GCF_030529325.1 Porphyromonas sp.
TGGCTTTCCGGACTTGGTGCTATCATGTGTTTTGCCGGTATTATCATGGGGATTTACTCTTATGCAATCGTCTGGAAGAGGCGTAAACGTTTCCGTTCTCCTTACAAAAAGTGGGATTTCAAATGGCACCATATTACCGGGTTCTTTTTCGGATTCTTTGTTTTTATGTTTATTCTCAGTGGTTTTATGTCTCTCAATGACCTTCCCAAGTGGTTCATGAAGGAGGAGGACAACACCCTTTCTGAGCGTTTGTTCAAGGAGGAGCCTCTTACTCTTGGAGAGATCAATAGTGATTATCGCGCCATACTGGCCGCTTATCCCGGAGAGGTGAAGGGCATATCATTCAAAAAATATGAAGATCATCTGTTCTACGGTGTCCGGACCTCAGAAAAAGAACTCACATTGGATATCATTGACGGAGTTGTCAAGCCCTTGAATCTGACTAAAGACGAAGTTGAGGTCAAGATGTCGAAAGTCCTTAAATATTCATATTCGATGTCACTTATGACGGAGTATGACAATTATTATGTCGGTCGATCTGAGCGTGATCCTCTACCTGTATATCGAGTTGAAGTCGAAGACAATGACAAAACTGTCCTCTATGTGAGTCCTGAGACAGGGCGCACACGCTACTATACTGCTCGTAGTCGTGCTGAGAGATGGATATATCCTATCTTTCATACATTCAGGATCAAGTTTTTTGCTGAACATCCGGTACTCAGGGAAGTCTTTTTGTGGATCATTCTTCTTGGAGGGATCATCGTTTCTTTCACCGGGGTGGTACTCGGTCTCAAATATCTGAAGAGACTGTTTACTCGTAAGAAAAAGAGATAAGTCAATGTAATAGAAGTTGTAAAAAATGCCGGAGTGTATGCCTCAATTGGATACACTCCGGCTATTTTTTATTTTACTAAAAGAGCCTATATAACTTATGAAAATCAAGTGTGCTGAAAAAGATGTACAACCTTCAAAATCGATGTGTCTAACTTGATGAATTAAGATGCCTACCTTGATCATTCAAGGTAGGCATCTTTTTTATCCTTTCGTGAGGTTTACTGACGGGTGAGTATCATGGTGTTTTTCAGTGCGGTTTGTTGTAGGAGGGAGAAGGGCTTGAATGAGGAACTCTTCTATATCAGGATATAGTGTTTTTAGCCAGGGGATGACCTGTTTGGGATCTATTTCTCGATGACGCTCAGTGGAAAAATATAGGCTTTTTTTAGTGTGTATTTTTAGCTATGTCTTTGAAATCAGGGGGGGAATGATTTTTTTAGCATTGCCGGTGATATTTTTTTCATGGATGTGTGATAGTGTAACTTCGGTTACGTTTTTTACAATGCTCTCTCTCTACCTTTGCGATACAGAAGGAAAAAGATAATACTACTCATCTAAAAAACAAATAAAAACTATGGAACAGATGTTTTGCTATCAATGTCAGGAGACTTCCAAAAATCAAGGTTGTACTGTTGTTGGTGTCTGTGGTAAGACTGCAGATGTTGCTAATCTTCAAGACCTTTTACTATACCTCTGCAAGGGGATCTCTCATATTACCGTAAGACTTAGAGAAAAGGGTAAAGAGCTACCGGAAATCAACAAGTTTGTTGTTGACAGTATGTTTATGACCATAACCAATGCCAATTTCGATAAGTCTAGATTTATCACTCGTATACGCATCGCACAAGAACTGCGTGACTCTGCAAAGGCCCAACTCCTTGCTCTTGGAGGCAGTGTCGATGGTATATCTTTTGATGGCCTTTCTTGGAGGGGTGAAACTGAAATGGAGATGGCAACCAAGGCTGTCGAAGTGGGTATTCTTTCTACTGAAAATGAGGATGTACGCTCACTTCGTGAGCTCACTATTTACGGTCTAAAGGGTATGGCTGCTTATGCTGAACATGCTTACAATCTCGGCTATGAGGATGATGAAATCTACGCTTTCATGCAGAGGGCACTTGTCGCAACGACCAATGACTCCCTCTCGGCAGACGAACTCACAGCATTGGTTTTGGAGACAGGTAAGTTTGGAGTTCAAGTCATGGCTCTCCTCGATAAAGCGAACACTTCCAACTATGGTCATCCTGAAATCACGAAGGTCAATCTCGGAGTGCGCAACAACCCGGGTATCCTCATCAGTGGCCACGACCTTAAAGATATGGAAGAGCTCCTCAAGCAGACCGAAGGCACGGGTGTCGATGTATACACACATAGCGAGATGTTGCCTGCCAACTATTATCCCAAGTTCAAGCAGTACGAACACTTTGTCGGCAATTATGGAAGTTCTTGGTGGCATCAGATCGAGGACTTTGAGAATTTCAACGGAGTGATACTTTTCACTACCAACTGTATCGTCCCTCCTCGCAAGACCTCCACTTATGCTGACCGTGTTTACACTACGGGTGCATCGGGATTTGAGGGTTTCAAGCACATCGAAGACCGTAAGAATGGGCAACCTAAAGACTTCTCTGCTCTTATAGAGCATGCTAAAAAGTGCTTGCCTCCGAAAGAAGTAGAGACCGGCGAAATTATCGGAGGTTTTGCTCACAATCAGGTTATCGCTCTTGCAGACAAAGTCGTGGATGCAGTCAAGAGTGGAGCTATCCGTAAATTCTTTGTCATGGGCGGCTGTGATGGTCGTATGAAGGGGCGTAACTATTATACCGAGTTTGCTGAGAAACTCCCACACGACACAGTCATCCTTACTGCTGGTTGCGCGAAGTATCGTTATAACAAGCTGCCTCTCGGCGATATCAATGGTATCCCTCGCGTGCTTGATGCAGGTCAGTGCAACGACAGCTACTCTCTTGTGAAGATCGCTCTTGCCCTTAAGGAGGCTTTTGGACTTGAGGATCTCAACGATCTGCCTATCGCATACAATATCGCATGGTATGAGCAAAAGGCTGTCATCGTTCTCCTTGCTCTCCTTTACTTGGGAGTCAAGAATATCCACTTGGGTCCTACGTTACCCGCATTCCTTTCTCCGAATGTTGCCAATGTCCTTGTCAATAATTTTGGCATCGCGGCAATTACGGAAGTAGACGAAGATCTACGCCACTTCCTCGGAGCTTAACCAACTCAATACTAATTTATTCAAAAAAACACTGTAACTATGAGCGAATACATCAACAACGCTTCAAAAAGGAAGGAAGAGCTCAGAGAACTTCTTCTCCAAATACATAATGGTGAGCAGGCTGACTCTGTGAAACAACGCCTCATCGAACGTTTGCGTTCGATCCCTTACAATGAGGTTGTGGAGGTAGAGCAGGAGCTCATTAATGATAAACTTCTGACAGAGGAAGAGATCCTCAGTTTTTGCGATCTGCATACTGCCGTTCTTGACGGTAGTATCGATCTTGAGGGTGCAAAACCTGTACCTGCGGGTCACCCCGTGGATACGTTCAAGAAGGAAAACGGTGCCATCCGTCTTCAGATCAAGGATTTTTATGCTTTAGTTGAGGCTGTAAAGAATATCGGAGACAGTCAAGTCCCCGGTTATCTCATGCAGTTGCGTACGATACTGAACAATTTTTGGGATATCGATAAGCATTACAAGCGTAAAGAGTACCTTCTCTTCCCATATTTAGAGAAGCATCACATCACTGGTCCTCCAAAGGTCCTTTGGGGAAAGCATGATGAGACGCGTGCACAGCTTAAAGCCTCGGTAGAGGCTCTCAAAGCAGGTGTGGCTTCTGCAGATGTGCTTCGTGATGTGCTTAATGCTACGATCACGCCTGCAGTGGAAATGATCGAGGGTATGATTATGAAGGAGGAGGAAATCCTATTCCCTATGTCTATGGATGTCCTAAGTGACGAAGAATGGTATAAGGTTTACCAAGAGACCCCGGAGTTCGGCTACACTCTTATTGATCCTGAAGACGAGTGGAAACTTGAGGGAGTTATGGCTGCCCAAGATAATACAGCAGTCAATGCCCACAGTGGTGCTATCCGCCTCTCATCCGGTAATTTCAATATTGAAGAGCTTGAAGCCCTCTTTATTCATTTGCCTATCGATATTACTTTCGTCGACAAAGATGACAAGGTGAGATTCTTCTCCCATAGCCCAAAGCGCGTCTTTGAGCGTAATAGATCTATCATCGGGCGAGATGTGCGTATGTGTCATCCTCCGGGAAGTGTTCACATTGTGGAGCAAATCCTTGAAGATTTCAAAGCCGGTAAAGAGAATAAGGCTGCTTTCTGGTTGTCGAATTTCATGGGTCGCTTCATCTACATTGAATACACTGCGGTGCGTAACCCCGAAGGTGAGTATCTTGGTGTTGTTGAAGTAACACAAGATATCTCTCATCTGCGTGCTCTTGAAGGGGATCAACGCCTACTATCATACGAATCTAAATAAGCGAAGGTGAGAAAGAACTATAAGAACACTCAATCCTTTTTCCAATTGGATGCCGATCCGGTACAGACCTGATGGTCTTCAAGCCGGACTACAATCCGCCCCTCTTGATCTGTTCGTGAGAATCTGTCAAGAGGGGATTTTTTATTATTAAGTCCAAGTTGTATTCGAGGCAGGGCAACCGCATCAAAATGTAAGTGTCTGATTATCAATCATAGTTTTGAGTGCATTCTTTATCTTTGAATATAATCCTCAAAATGCAATTATTTGAAAATTAGCGGCTTGTATTTTGTCGAGATTTTTGATGCGATTGCCCTGTATTCGAGGCAGAAGTGCGGATGGATATTGTATTCTTTGTTAACTTTGAGGGATCCAAATATAAAATAGATATTTACTTATGATAAACTATCTCAATGAGGCAGATATTGCTGTAACTGTGTGTGATAAAGATGGCATCATCATAGAGATGAATGAGCAAAGTAAGAAAGTAAATCAGAAGCCGGGACAGAGTCTAATCGGGAGCAATGTGCTGGACTGCCATCCCGAGCCTGCTCGATCCATGTTGAGAGAGATGATGAAGAAGCAGACCAAGAATGCCTATACTATAGAGAAAAATGGAATGAAGAAGCTTATCTATCAAATCCCTTGGTATGAAGAGGGGGAGTATATGGGATTTGTAGAGCTTTCAATGATCATTCCTTTTGAGATGCCTCATAAAATAAGACGTCCTAAAAACAGAATAGATATTGTAGGATAGAGGTAATATACTGCTCAAAACAAAAGTGTCAATAAGGTATTATCCTTTATTGATGTTTGCTCAAGCGATAGTCTGATGTTCAGAATGGGGGTAGACTATCTGAGAGTACTATGGATTTGGAGTATTGAGTATACCGTAGGAACTCTTTATGTTCGTATGATGGGATGAGTGAAGTATCTCTTTCTGTGTACGTGATCGGGATGATACGATATCTTTTCCTACCGTCTTCTATCCCTTTTGAGACCCAGGTATGTAGATATTCCACGTTGGGAATGCTTTTTGTCCCATTTGATAGTTTTTGAAGTGTACAGATTGTTGAAAGTCCTCCTCTCGTAGCAGGATCTTTAGTCTGGTTGCTTATATAATTTCCAAGTGAATAAACTACCAAAGAGGATTTGCTCGTTGCCGTATCTGAATAATGGTAGGCTGACTGTACGACATGAGGATGCGATCCTATAATAACATCAGCACCCGCGTCCAAAAGAGATTGGGCCAGCCTTTTCTGAGAGTCATCTTCTTTACGTTGGTATTCATTTCCCCAATGAATACAGATAATGGTGAAGTCTGTTTCTGCCTTGGCTTTGATTGTACGCACCTCATCAAGCATCATTGAATCTATAAGATTAACAACTGTGGGAGGTGGGATGGATATACCGTTAGTTCCATAGGTATAACAGAGAAATGCCAGTTTGATACCGTTTATAGTGATGTTCAGCGGATGATTATTTGATCTTTCTATGCTGTCTCTATATGTGCCGAGATGTTTAATCCCGACTTTATCAAGAATATCTAAAGTGCGTATAATACCATTCCGTCCTCTATCCACAGAGTGGTTATTGGCAGTGGTGAGGATGTCAAAGCCTGCATCTTTTAGTGCATATGCAAGGGTGTCAGGGCTACTAAATTGAGGATATCCTCTATATGGCTTGCCTCCGAAAGTCGTTTCAAGATTCGCGATTGCTACATCGGCTTTCTTAATATAGGGCGAGATATATTTGTAGTTGTCATGGAGGTCATATGTATCTATGCCCGTCATTGCTGCCTTGACCTGAGGAAGATGCATCATGATGTCACCGGCAAAGTACAATGTTACCCTGAGAGTATCTTGTGGGGAACCTTTGGCTGTATCTGTTTGCTTTTTGCTTTCGGTCGATAAACATGCGCTGATGGTACAGGATAAGGGTACAAGTATTAGAATGATCTTGTGGATAATAGAGGTGTGTTTCATAGGATAGGGGAGAGCAATACTATTCAACAATGTCTGCAACTACAGCAGAAACAATAGAAATAAGGTCCGAGGGATCTAAGATGACTTGAAGCCCTCTTTTTCCTGCACTCACTATAATTTGCTCTTCAAGAGTGATAAGTTCCTCGATATAAGTTGGATACGCTTTTTTCATCCCAATGGGAGAACAACCCCCACGTACATAGCCGGTTGTAGATAGGAGTTCTTTGAGGGGAAGCATTTCACATCTCTTATTTCCGGAAACTTTTGCTAGTTTTTTTAAGTCAACATTAGCGTAAGATGGAATGACTGCAACTATAAAAGGTTCCTTATCTCCTTTAAATACGAGGGTTTTATATACGTGTTCCGGGGATTCACCAATGGCTTCAGCAACTTCAATCGCACTCTGGTGTTCATCTGTAACTGCATATTCTCTCAGTTGATACGAGATGCCTAAGCTTTCAATGATACGTATGGAATTAGTCTTTTTCATGACATACTATTTGTCTTGATCAAAGTCTCTAATCCCGAGTTTGTTGAGCAAATCATTGTGAAATCCGATAAGGTTATTTGTAATGCTGTTGAAGAAGTCTGAGACAGTCTTTTGGTTTGCTGTAAGGCCTCCTGAGATTACTTTGAGACTAGCGGGAAGTACCTTTATGCTGATATGATCTGATGAGCCCATTGCTTCGCCATCTATATGATAGGGTATTGGCTTTTCTGTGCTGACAGTGATTTCTTTTCCTTTATATAATTCGGTGTAAGGATTTTGATCTAATCCTTTAGAGAAGAGTTGGATCGCGACTTGTGCAGCATCTACCACGGGAAATTCTTTTATAATTGTAATGTCTATGAAGCCATCCGTGAGACTTGCGTTAGGAGCAATGAAAGCATTATTGCCATATTGAGCTGCATTTGCGAATGCTATTAGGAATGCTTTTACTGAGAGCTCTGTGCCGTCAATATTGAGTTTGTATACAGATGGGGTGTGAGAAAAAAAAACCTGTACCGTGTCCTTTATGTACACCATGGGACCTCGAACATTGCTTTCTGAAAACTCCTCCGAGACAGATCCATCGAAGCCAATACCACAAGTGCATAGGAATGGATTGTCATTGACACGACACGTATCGATGACTGAAAGTTTGTGGGAAATCAGTGTTTCTATTGCATTATCAGCGCTTAGTGGAATATTAAGTTCCCTGGCGAGGCCATTTCCACTGCCATTGGGGATTATCCCAAGTATTTTGTCTGAACCAATCAGAGCTGATGCAATCTCATTGACAGTTCCATCTCCTCCCACAGCACATATCACGTCTATGTCAGAACTGAGTGCTTCCTTAGTTACCTCTGTTGCATGGCCAGCATATTCTGTAGAGACCACACGTACCTCATGACCTGCATTAAGTAGAGCAAGAGCTGTCTTCTCATGGACCTTATTTCTTAATACCCTAGGACCGGATGTGGGATTGAAGATGATGAGATATTTCATATTGCCGTAGTGTGATGCTGTGAATAACAGATATTAATTTACCCTTTGGAACGGTTCTTTCTGTCGAGAGTATAGGAGTATACTTGTAGGGATGTATTTTACCATCTCCGGTGCAGTTGTTGAAAGATGTCTAAAGGTATTATATGGGATGAGTAGTAGGTCATATTCTCCCAAAGCTTCCTTGGACATAATCTCCTTGGGTAGTCTAGTGGCTTGATATAGCTCTGAAGCCTCTATACTATTTTCATCTCCTATTGTAATACAGAATCTTGTGAGATTAGAGTGATGGAGTAAACCATTGACGAGATGAGCATATTCTAATTTTTCGGGAGCTTCGGTATCATGGATAATGCATAAGTTTTGTACAGGCTCTTTCAGTCCTCTATCAATGACTACTCCAATTGAGTTTGGTGTATTGTCGATGAGATGTTTTGTTTTATCCCGTAGTAGTTGTGCTACATTGAAAAATGCACCTGC
>NZ_JAUMXC010000016.1:16218-46294 GCF_030529325.1 Porphyromonas sp.
GTAACCTGTGCACCTTTGCCCTTGTTAGGGAAAAATGTGCTTACAAGGTTGAGCATCAGAGTTCCGGTTGATACTCGACCAAATGAGAATAATATATTTATACTATCTGATAGACTGTGTCTGGAACTTTTTGTATTTGGTTTCATTATCCTGTCTACCAACTCAATGAGCGGAGTTGTCATAAATGTTGTGACAAGGGTCATGAGTACCAGCATTGCATATATGATCGGGGAGAGAATCCCTAGTTGATAACCCATTGATAGGATGACAAGCTCCATGAGTCCTCTTGTATTCATAAGTACTCCCATGTAGACGCTATTATACTTGTTTTCTCCGACTACTCTAGCGGCAATATAGGTCCCTCCAAGTTTTCCGATAATGGCTACAATCGTAATGAGTAATGTCATGAACCATAAGTATGGGGTATTTAGTAGGCCAATTTCTGTCTGTAGACCAGAGGCCACAAAAAAGAGGGGTAAGAAGATTGAGAGGGAGACATCTTCGATTTTTTCTGTCAAGAGTCTTCTGAATTTAAAGTTTTCCGGCATTACTACTCCTGCTATGAAGGCTCCAAAGAGTGCATGCAGACCAAGGATTTCCGTAAGGTAGGATGATATTAGAAGAGTTAGGAATATAATGGATATGACGCCCTTGGTGAGGATTTCAGAGTTGTTGTACAGTTTCCCTACCAATTTGAATACCGGCTTTACCACAAAAAACATCACAAGCATGTATACTGTAGCAAATAGGATTGTAAACAATGCACTTATTGCTGATCCTGCCTGCGCTATAGCCATGATGACTGCAACAAGGCACCATGCTGTAATGTCACCACTCGCAGCACTTGCCAAGGAGAGTATCCCGATATGGGTATTCATTTGCCCTTTTTCTTGGATGATCCTTGCTAACACGGGGAATGCTGTCACACTCATTGAAATACCTATAAAGAGTGCAAATGGAAGTAGTTCTCCATGTGTCCCCCCATAATCTTCAAAAAGAAAGATGGATAGTATGGCCCCTAAAACAAATGGGATGACAATACCTGCGTGAGAAATAATCAATGTCTTTCGCAGCTTCTTCTTTATCTCACTGATTTCAAGCTCCATTCCTATCACAAACATGAAGAGAATGAGACCAAACTGACTTAATAGGGAAATATTATGAAGACTTTCTGTGGGGAACAGTGTCGCAAAAGCATTTGGGAAGAAAAAACCTAACACTGAGGGTCCCAATATGATACCCGCCAATATTTCTCCGATCACAGAAGGTTGACCAATCTTAGTGAAGCACCAAGCTACGGCTCTTGCAAAAAGAAGTATGACAATAATTTGAATAAGGAGAAGTCCAAACTGAGAGGACAGGTGCTCGAGTACAAAGTGAACAAATGTTTTAAAACTACTAGACAATGTCTCAAGCAGTCCCATACTTTCTACCTGATCTTCTGATGGCGTTTCAGATACGGATGAGACATACCACAATACTCCCGCTCCAAGTAGGAGAAGGACTATATAGAAAAATGTGCCTCTTAGTTTATTTGTGGGGTGGGTTTGACTCATTCTTATTTCACTTATCTTTTCACTGTTCGTTGTACTTTGATGGCAGATTAAGGGTTTTGTCCATCAGAAAATCTCGAAGGTCAGAGTTGTTTTTATACCTTTGGATTTCTTCTGGTAGTATAGGATCTCCTATATAAACACCAATTTCTTTCCCTTTCTTATTGAATAGTTCGGATGGGATTTTTAATACCGAAAGCATATAACTGATCCTATTGAGGTAGTAGTATGCTTTGGAGTTTTCTCCCTCAAAGTAGATAGGATATACAGGTACCTCCGCAGAGCGCACCATCCTTATACTACTCATCTGCCACAATTGTTCATTGCCCTTTTCTTGTCCGAACTTACTGTTCGCAATACCGCCCGCCGGAAATATGCCTATCGGCTTTCCCTCTTTTATGTGCGCAGAGATCATTTTTATACTATTAACATTTTCAGTCGCATTATGGTTGTAGCTTGACTTGTTTTGTCTTGGTACTACGGGGATAAAACTGTCCTCCAGGGCTTTGATGTAAGTCAGAAAACGATTTGCTACTACTTTGAAGTCTGGTCTGGCCTTTCCTACTACATCTATCAACATGAGTCCATCGAGCCCTCCAAAGGGATGATTGGCGACTGCAATAAATGCACCACTCTTTTTCATCTGCTCTATTTTCTCTTCACCATGTATCCTGTATGATACTTGTATGAATGGATGTTCTAGTGCAGCGGAGGTAAACTTTCCTCCCCTCAAGTGATAATAAGTCCTATGTATGGCATTTATCTTGTCGATTTTAAGAGTTTTGAGCAAGCGCTTTCCCAATACGCGTCCCATCCTGCTCTTAAAAAAGGGGCCAAGTATATTAGACAAGTCTTCTACGGAAATGACCTCTTTATTTTTCATTTATATTTTAGTTTTCCTTTTAGTTACTTTGAGTTTTATCGATCTCTTCAGAAATATATCTGCATAGAGTTTCGTGTTGATTTTTGGAAACAATCAGGATAATGTTTAGGAATACTATCTCATATAAGAAGTAGAACCATACATGCCCTGTGATGAGTATAATAAAGAGGGGTATCGATCTTCCATTGAATGTGAGGAGATCAAGGCACTTCATTACGATTATGCTTCCTTGCCTGTATTTGAGTCTTATATGCTGCGGAATGCTGTTGGCAGAGTATTTCTCATCTATTTTCTGTATCATTACTCCCAGATTTGGAGTCAACTTGCTCTGCAAAGTAGTGTAGTACAAATAGAGGATTGTGAAAAGTTTGTTTATCCCCACCGGAAGTGTTTTCAGCTTTGAACGGACAGACGCAGGGGTGTCAAATTCTTTTCCTTTTTCTGGACTCACAAAGTACAGATGCAAGGTCTTATAGTAGTCGGTCAAAGCAGCTTGTGTGAAGTGTGAAGCTACAGACAGTCCTGCGATTATGAAAATCCACATTGATCCGATATTATCATAGATCCTCAGTGCAAGTGCCGTATATATTGTTAGGAACCAAAGGTCTCCTGCGATGCCATCCAATATACGACCAATTTCGGACTTTATTCCGGTCATGCGTGCAAGCTGCCCATCAACACAGTCTAATATGTTTGCGCACACCATGCCCAGTATTCCAAGGAAGGTAAATCCTACATTTCCTGTAAAGTAAAACATACAAGCACCTGCGATCCCTACAAATATGCTTATGATGGTAACCGTATTGGGGGTTATGCCTGTATGCTTGATTGCGTTGGCAATTTTAAAACCCAAGGGCCTGTAAAACTTCCTGTCTATATAGTTTTCAGTCTCGATGAATTTTAGAGAGCTGAGATACTCTTTGTCTTGTTCGTTCATTTCTTTTATTTGTATGAGTAGCCTCCGGAGAGTGAGATGATGTCCCCATTAAAGTACTCATTCTCTGCTACCATTTTGAATGCACTGCCGATCTCATCTGGTGCTGCAAATCTGTGGGAAGCCACCTTCCCTTCGATACTTTTTCGTACCTCCACAGGCTTGTTTTTCTGCCACTCTGTGTCCACAAATCCAGGTGCTATACCAACGACTCTGATGCCATACGGCTCCAGGTGCTTGACCAAATTTGTTACCAGCGCATGCACAGCACTTTTAGTTACTCCATACGATAAGGAGACAGAGTGGGGGTGTATAGCCATCATAGATCCTGTAAAGATGATTGCACTGCCGCTTTTCATGATGGGTGCAATTTCTCTGATAACTTTTACAGGAAAGTGTACATTGCCCTGAAATACGGCATCCCATTCCTCATCTGTGATTTCGAAAGGAGATTTTCTATTAGTGACTCCTGCATTCATTATCATGAGATCAGGCACGAAGGCTTTGGCTTTCATCTCTTTGAGGAGTTCTTGAGCTGAGTTTGAGTCTGTGACATCACAAACAACGGCGTGTACAGAGAGTTGAGGAGCCATTTGGGTCAACTCACTTGCCACCTGATCAGCTTGTTTGTGATCTGATGCATATGTCAACCATAGATGGTCACAATGATTTGCAAAAGCCTTGGCTACGGCAAGTCCTATTCCTTTGGTTCCGGCTGTGATGAGGATATTGTCAAACTTCTTTGCCATGATTTACTTTAGTCAAGTTCCTCCAGGTTGGCTGGTTTTGCCTGCCTTTCGTGCTGAAGCTGAGACTCATATGAGGCATGGATGGTCTTTTTAATTTCGGTGGTAGACACCCCGGTACCATAAGGGAAATAAAAGACTTGTACTCCGAGATCTTTGAGATAGTCATACTTCCCATACCAGTCATCACCTACTACGAATGCATCTATATTTAGCTTTTTGACGATTTCTGTGTGATTGAGAGAGTGCTGCGGTATCACGATATCAGGAGTCTTCAAGGCCTCTATGATCTGCATCCTTTCATTGAACGGGATAATAGGTGCCGGTTTGTATGTCTGTACCAATTCATCAGTGCTGACACCCACGATGAGTATATCAGCAATGGCTCTTGCATAATTGATCATCCTCAGGTGGTTATAGTGAAACATGTCGAACGTACCCGAGGTGTAAACAATGGTTTTGTCTCTGAACATAGTTGCTATCTTCGTATATTGTTGAATAACTGTCTGATCAGTCACAATTTACATCGTGGTCTCCTGTGAGGTCCAGTTTGATGTTGTCATGACCGCGCTCGACAAATCTTTTCTTAAGCGGGTTGGCATTTGCTTCATCATAACGCTCCCTATGACGTATGATGTCTATCGCCTGATATATTGCATTGCGCATAGACTCTTCATTAGCTTTTCCTTCACCTGCTATATCATAGGCAGTGCCGTGATCTGGAGAAGTCCTGACTATCGGAAGGCCACACGTTACATTGACCCCAACGTCCATGGCCATGAGTTTAAATGGGATGAGTCCCTGGTCATGGTACATGGCAAGTACGGCGTCAAAGTTTTCATACATGTGGCTTCCCCAAAAGCCATCAGGAGATATAGGACCAAACACAAAGCGATTTTCTTTCCATGCCTCCTCAAGTGCCGGAGTGATGATGTTTAACTCTTCTGTCCCCAGTAATCCGTTTTCTCCACTATGAGGATTCAGCCCCAGAATCGCAATGCGAGGCTTGATCACGCCAAAGTCTCTTTTTAGCGTTTGCTCAAGGTCTATGATGTTGCGATATATAAGTTCTTTTGATAGTAAGGATGATACATCCTTCAGAGGGCAATGAGATGTTGCGACTGCAACCCTGAGATCGCCCGAAACAAAGAGCATCATGTGTCTATGATTGGGAAATGGTTCGCTGAAGAACTCTGTATGCCCATGATGTGAAAAGTCACTCGACTGTATTGTATCCTTATTGATGGGTGCTGTGACAACAGCATCTATCTCTCCATTCATGACATCGCGTCTAGCATCAAGAAGGGCTCTTGCTGCAAGGGACCCCGCATACCTCGAAGGCTCTCCTGGTGAGACCTTAACTTCTATGCTCTCTTCGCTTGTCGCGACGATGTTGATGAGTCCATCTTGAGCTTCACTACCTTTCTTTACGATGTTTATAGGTGTCGTGGTGTTGATGTCAAGCATCTTTCGATAGTACGAGAGAATTTGTGGCGAGCCGTAGATGACCGGCGTAAACAAATCAAATAAAGCCGGCTCTGAAAGGACTTTCAAAATGACCTCGTAGCCGATACCATTGTAGTCCCCGTGAGTTATTCCTATTTTAATCATGCGTTGTTGTATTGTAGTCTTTTCCAGTAAGATCGTGAAGATATATCCCCAAAAAAAGTTAGGATGAATATTTTAGTTTATTGTTTTGGGGTTTTGATGTGAGTCGTCGACACCTCAGTGTTTACCGGACGAAGGGTGTAGAGCACACTTTCTCCTAAGAGGAGTAGATTGCGCTTTTCTTTACTTGGGGCAAAGACAAATGCTTCTATCACGACAACGCGTGCATTGGCTTCATCGACCACAGCATGCATCACATACGGTCCCCCCATCATGTCGCCTTCCATCTGCCATAGACCACGCATTTCCCCACGATAGATACCATCCTGTTCAAAGGCTGTGAATCTCTGAGGAAGACGTTTTTCTGTTGTCATGTATGAGTCGGCAAACTCCCCATGTATGTTCTCCATCATCACAGAGTCACGTTTGCGGACAAGATAGTTTGCTGTAAAGGTGTTGGGATCAGTATAGGGGAAGTCGTAGACCACGATGTCGATACGTCCTCTTGGATTTTGGGTTGATCCCCACACAAAACCTCTCTTTCCTGTCACATATTTGATTTCCTCAAGAGGGTTGGCAGTAACTCCTCCGATGGAGTCTTCTACCATCTTAGCCATTTTAGATGAGTAGGTATGTGCGAGGAGATTTCGACTTCTGGTCAACTCTTCTTTGTAGAAGAGGTCTGAGAGGTATTGTTTCTGAGTTGTCAGCATTTCCTTCATTGACTCCAATGTCGGAGCCTTAGCAGTCACTATAAGTTGATTTCCCGCAAATTCATCTCTTGTTATGTGTAGCCCTACTCGTGTATATCTTTGGTCATTAATATCGATATAAAGGATGTTACGGAATATCTTGAATAGTTTATCAAATCCTGAATGTGTTGTATACATCATGTCACAGGCCGGCTCATCCTGAGGTAGGATACCAATAGGTCCGGCAAAGACCTCTTTGATGTTAGCTTTGAATTCATCAGTGTTATATTCATCAGGGAGGACCGCCACGAGTTGCAGTGCTCTGCCACTGGCCTCAAACGGAGTTTGCTTGCCTTTGGATCTGCCACAACTTGTAAAGACAGATATTATCATAAAAGTCAGGATGAATATATTTAGTCTCATAAACAATATTTTTATGTGTTTCCCACAAAGATAACACATATATAATTAAGAAGGTCTGTATGTGAAGATAAATTTCCTCCTTTGAATGTTGTTTCAAAGCTTCACTACAAACGAGATTTAATCATGGTTGAGCGGTGGAATTAATATTTTGAGATTAGAGCCTGTGTTCTCTTGTTTTGAAGGGTCTGAAAAAAGTTGTCTAAGTTGATGCATCAAGGTAGACATCTGGATCGATCAAGGTAGGCATCTTGTTTTTGAAAGATGTATATCTTTTCGGAGCTCGGGTATTTAAGTAGAGATGGTCGTGTATATACGCTTGTTCATTTGATTATTTGCCAATATTATACTACTTTTGAAAAAACGAATTCAATCATCAAACTAAATATTTTTTGACTATGTCACAGATCAAAGATTATGTAGCTCAGAATCAAGACCGATTTATCGAAGAGCTTTTTTCTCTTATCCGCATACCTTCAGTTTCCGCAAAGTCCGAGCATAAGGGCGATATGATTGCTTGTGCCAATCGCTGGGCTGAAATCCTCATGTCAAGCGGCTTGGAAAATGTTGAGGTCATGCCTACCGATGGCAACCCCGTTGTATATGCAGATAAGATCATCTCTCCTGATTATCCTACTGTCCTTGTGTATGGTCACTATGACGTGATGCCGGAGGAACCGGTAGAATTGTGGAAATCTCCGGCCTTTGAACCTGAGATCCGCGATGGATATATTTGGGCTCGAGGTGCGGATGACGATAAGGGGCAATCTATGATACAAGTTAAGGGGTTTGAAACAGCCAATAAACTCGGACTTGTAAAATGTAATGTGAAGGTGATCCTTGAAGGTGAGGAAGAAGTTGGTTCGGCTTCGCTCGCTCCATTCTGTGAAAAGTATAAGGAAAAGCTAAAAGCCGACGTGATCCTTGTCAGCGACACCGGTATGTTGGCAAAAGACATCCCATCGATCACTACAGGTCTTCGTGGGTTGGCTTATTGGGAGATTGAGGTTACAGGTCCTAATAGGGATTTGCACTCCGGACACTATGGTGGCGCTGTAGCCAATCCAATAAATGAATTATGTGTCCTCATGTCTAAGATGATCGATGAAAACGGACGCATTACGATCCCAGAGTTTTATGATGACGTGCTCGAAATCTCTCCTGCTGAAAGAGAAATGATTGCTGCCGCACCTTTTAACGAGGAGGAGTATAAAAAGGCTCTTGATATCAAGGCAGTGAAGGGTGAGGCAGGTTTCCATACTCTCGAACGCAACAGCTGTAGACCATCATTTGATATCTGTGGTATTTGGGGTGGATATACCGGAGAAGGTGCAAAGACAGTGTTGCCTTCAAAGGCGTATGCTAAGGTGTCTACTCGTCTTGTTGCCAATCAAGATTTCCGCAAGATCTCTCAGGATTTTGTGAAATATATTGAGGATATTGCTCCGGACTATATCAAGGTCAAGGTGACTCCTCTACATGGTGGCGAAGCCTACCTTTGCCCCATAGATATGCCTGCTTACAAGGTCGCTGAAGAGGCTTATCTTGCAACATTCGGAAAGAAACCTCTTGGTTTGCGCACAGGCGGAAGTATCCCCATTATTGCAACATTTGAGCGAATATTGGGAATCAAGACAATCCTCATGGGGTTTGGTCTCGAGTCTGATGCGATCCACTCTCCTAATGAAAACTTCCCTGTCGATCTTTTCTACAAGGGTATTGAAACAGTGGCAACTTTTTATTCAAAGTTTGGTCACTGATAGTATCGGATCTTTGTTTAATAACACAACAGAGTCGGGTGTGGAGTGTTGTCAAGATACTCCCGCCCATTCTTACTGAATGCAAATGGCAATAATCATTAAAAACGCACTTCTGCTTTCAGGTGACCGAAAGGATATTCTCATTGAAGGTAAGAGGATAAAGGAAGTAGGTTCGGTTGACGTAATTCAGCGTCCGGAGGCTCAAGTCATTGATGCTTCTTCTATGGCTGTGATCCCGGGTTTTGTCAATTGTCATACCCATGCAGCCATGACTTATTTCAGAGGTTATGGTGATGATCTTGACCTGATGGATTGGCTGGAAAATATGATTTGGCCGGTAGAAGCTCATCTTACAAAAGATGACATATACTGGGGATCAAGATTGGCGTGCCTCGAGATGATAAAGAGTGGTACGACAGCCTTTTTGGATATGTATACATTCCCTGAAGCCACGGCTCAGGCAGTCATTGACAGTGGTATGCGAGCGGTGCTCTCTTATACACTTTTTGACCGTTGGGATGATGCACGGGCAAAGTTGGATAGGGAAAGATGCAGTTATTACTACGATCTTTTCTCAAAGATGCCTGATCGGGTCCGGTTTGCTGTTGGCCCTCATGCTATTTATACCGTTTCTGCACCACAATTACAGTTCTCTCACAAGTTTGCTGAAGAGCATGATTGTCTTGTCAATCTTCATTTGGCCGAAACTTACAAAGAGTGGCGAGATAGCACTCGAGAGTTTGGTATGACTCCGGTCAGGTATCTCAAGAAACTTGGAGTATTGTCTCCACGTCTTGTCTTGGCGCACTCTTTATGGATGGATAGTGAGGAGCTTCAGATGCTTGCCGATTACGGATGCTCGACTGTACATAACCCCGCGTCCAACATGAAGTTGGCCTCAGGCTACAACTTCCGCTATATCGAAATGAAAGAGAAGGGGATTAAAGTGGGCTTGGGCACTGATGGATGTTCATCAAGCAACAATCTTGATATGGTTGTTGCCATGAAGCTTGCATCGCTGCTTGGTAAGGCTTGGAGATTTGATCCGAAAGCTGTCCGTGCTGACCAGATCTTGGAGACCGCAACCACTACAGGGGCTGAAATATTGAGGATTGATGGTGGACGCATAGAAGCCGGAGCATTAGCTGACTTGTGTTTGATAGATTTGACACTGCCGGAGATGACTCCGTTGCACAATCTTACTTCAAATCTTGTGTTTGCTGCGGCAGGTAGTTGTGTAGACACCACGATTGTTGATGGCGAAATATTAATGCTTCATCGCCAGGTAAAGGACGAAGACGCGATAAAGGTCAAGGGACAAGAGGTTACCAATGATCTTTTTGAACGTAGTCATAGGAGAAATAATAACTGAGTGCCATAAAAATTTTAATACAGGTTTTGTTATGATTCCATTTGAACACTATAAGGAGGCTGCGGAGTATTTGCGACCTCTTATTCCCGAAAATACTAAGTGTGCAATCACTTTGGGTAGTGGGTTAGGTGAATTGGGCAACAATATCGTTGCATCAAAGATTATCCCTTATACAGATATACCTCACTTCCCTAAATCAACCGCCATCGGGCACAAGGGTAACCTCATTGTCGGGACGCTTGAAGGCAGCCCGGTGATAGCGATGCAAGGACGCTTTCATTATTATGAGGGCTACAGCATGGATCAAGTAACATTCCATGTGAGGGTATTCAAACTTTTGGGTATTGAGTTCCTTTTTGTATCCAACGCTGCCGGAGGAGTATCTCGGGGTTACAAGGTTGGGGATTTGATGATCATAGGAGATCACATCAACCTTTTACCTAACCCTCTCATCGGACCCAATATGTCTGAGTTTGGTGTACGCTTCAGTGATATGACTCGTGCATATGATCGTGAACTCATCAAGAGAGCAGAACAGATCGGTAAAGATCTGAATATCCCGATGCATAAGGGTGTATATGTCGGATGGACAGGACCTTCTTATGAGACTCCTGCCGAGTATAAGTTCCTTAATATCATTGGTGGCGATGCCATAGGTATGAGTACAGTGCCTGAGGTTATTGTTGCACGTCATTGTGATATTCGTGTTTTTGGTATGAGTGTCATTACCAATGAAGGGTATCATTTTGAAGATGACTTTGTCAATGATGGGGATGATGTTATCAAGCAGGCTAACGCTGCTGCAGGTCGGATGGGCAAGATCTTTGTGAATTTGATCAAGTCTCTGTATTGACGATATGCGTAGCACCAAATTATCATATAAGTTGACACTCACGATCATGTGTGTGCTGACTTATTTTTTTCAAGGCTGTGGAACGACTTATCAGGCACTATACTCGTGGCAAGGCTATGAGGATCTGGTGATCGATAGTATGAGTCCCGATTATCAAGGCAATAAAAAGAATATCAACAGGTATAAGGCTCTCATTTCCAATCAAAGCGGTTTTAGGCGGACTCCACCACCCGGCATACTACTCGAATATGGCTGTGAACTTGCTATGAGTGGTGCTGTGGATGAGGGTATTAAGATGATGGAATTAGAGATTGCCAACTATCCTGAGAGTAAGGTTTTTGTCACTGCAATTATTGAGAAGTTTAAGAAATGAGATATTTATTCGGTAAAGGAGTCTTGATAGTCGCAGTTGTGCTTTTTATTGTTTCCGGGTGCTCCCCGAAATTCAGTCAGGGGCGAACTTCCGGTATCCGATTTGACACGATTAAGCGAGAGAGACCGCGTACAGTCCTTATCATGCCGCCTATAGGGCACATGCTTGATCAAAGAGGGAAAGCATTTGTGTCTTCCATCGTGGCTATGGCACTGGCGGAGAAGGGATATTATGTCCTATCTCCTTCAAGTGTGGATAAGATTATGGATGGATTGGATAAGGACGATCCGGAATGGTATGTGGAAAATTCGGCTCGGAGGCTCTATGCCCAATACGGTGCGGATGCGATAGTACTTGTCAGAGTCAATGGGTGGTCAGCCTCTGTGATCGGTGTTACAAGGAGTTTTGATGTCTCTTGCCTGATGAAGTCCACGCACTCAGGAGATATATTGTTTGAAAATCGTATCTACAACTCAGAGTCTGCAGGGGTGATGCCTGATGAGGGGATAGCAGAATATCTGATCTGGAACTCCATTTACCTGTTACTTACTAGTAAGCGGACGGTAGCAAAGGATGGTGTCAATATTCTTTTTCGGCCATTACCTGACGGTCCTTACGCTCCTAAGTATAGTTTGTACTAAATTTTGTGCCTTAAGACCGTATCTGGCGATAATAGGGAAAGGGCTCATGATGAGAGGAGTTTATCTCATCATGAGCCTTTTTTACATCTGGAAGAATGAAAAACATCTCCATGCTCTTAAATCAAAGAATATGCTTTGTTGGATGCAGAAAAAGGTTGTCTAACTTGATACATCAAGGTAGGCACATTGATTTATTAAGTTAGGCACATTGATTTTGAGAGGTCTTCTTCTTTTTGTAATGTCGTCCGAACACGTATCTCTGTGGAAAATACTCCGGCCTCTATCTCGTTCAAAATAAGAACTGATGTAGTCGGGGATATGCCTTGCAATGTTTAGCTGAATAGATTCGATCTTGAGAGTCTTGAGCGATCAGAATTTGCCGATCATCAAAAAAATATATGTTTTGTTTGTCACATCGTATTGATATACTAACTTTGTCTCCGCAAATGCTTAAAACGCAATAAGTGAATATAATTCAATAACCTAAATAATCAACAAAACTTTCTGTTATGAAGAATGTCCTCATCATTGGCTCAACAGGACAGATTGGTTCTGAGCTGGTAATGTACCTTCGCAGTATTTACAAGGACGGCAATATCGTTGCCGGTTATATCCCATCTGCACCTCCTACAGGTGAACTCTTAGAGAGTGGTCCTGCCGAGATTGTGGACATTACAAATGCCCAGCAGATTGCAGATGTCGTTGCAAAGTACAATGTAGACACGATCTACAACCTCGCAGCTTTACTCTCTGCAGTTGCTGAAAACAAGCCCCAACTTGCATGGCACATCGGCTTGGGTGGTCTCTTCAATACCCTTGAAGTCGCTCGCGAGAAGGGTTGTGCTGTATTTACTCCAAGTTCGATCGGTGCGTTTGGTCCTGAAACTCCAAAAGACAATACACCACAAGACACCATCCAACGTCCTAAGACAATGTATGGTGTAACCAAGGTTGCAGGTGAGCTCCTTAGCGACTACTACTTCAAGAGATTTGGTGTGGATACACGTTCGGTGAGATTCCCGGGTCTTATCTCATACATCGCACCTCCGGGAGGTGGTACTACTGACTACGCGGTGGATATTTACTATAAAGCGATCACAGAAGGTAAGTTCGTCTGCCCTCTACAAGCAGGTACATTTATGGATATGATGTATATGCCTGACGCTTTGAATGGTATGGTATCCCTCATGGAAGCTGATCCATCACGCCTTATACACCGTAACTCATTCAACATCGCGTCTATGAGCTTCGATCCTGAGATGATCTATGCTGCTATCCGTAAGCAGATTCCTACATTCGAGATGACTTATGAGATCGACGAGCTACGCCAAGGTATCGCAAACTCATGGCCAAACTCTCTTGACGATTCATGCGCTCGCAACGAGTGGGACTGGGCTCCAAAGTACGACTTGGACTCAATGACCGTCGATATGCTTGCTAAACTTCGAGAAAAGTTGAAGTAAGGAGATAAACTTTTCCTAATCTGAGAAAGAGTTGATATGCCTCCTCCGTGGATTCTGTTTTGGATCTCCGGAGGAGGTTTGTCTTTGACTTCGTCAATCATTTTGTCAAGGCAGAGGGGTAATTTATCTAGATTATCGCTTCGCATCATATGTACAACAAATCTTATAATAAATATATCTCAATGAAAAATAAGAATCTCTTCTTAAGCACTGCTTTTATAGTTATAGTATTTCTCTGTTCTATTACATCCTGTCGTAAGGAGAGTCATGTCTTTTCAAAAGAATTGGAGAGCAAGATTGAAAGAATAGAGGTCGATAAGGTCTTTTCATTAGATACTATACAGGGTGGAGAATGGACTCATTTTTGTATAATTACCCCTTATATGGATCCGGACTCCTTGATTACAACCAATAACATTAAATGCAAGGAAGCCGACTTGTCAGAGCTGAAAACTTTAACAATGCTGGATAATATAAATACCTTGTTGATTTTAAGAGCGGATATGCTTAAAAAGGTTGAGATTCTTTCACGTTCTGTAATTGATTTCTCAGATATAGCACAGACTGATTTGGGTATTTTTAGTAGCAACCAAACTTTTATAATCAACAAAAACAGATCCGCAAGAATTTGTGAGGATTCAAATCATTAAATCTGCTTTTAACTCTATCAGAGGCATGTGTCTAATAATGCAAGAATATTCGAAAGGGTAGCATGAAGATGATGTGAAAATTTGAGGGGAAATAAATATATTTTTTAGATAACAACTCTTGACCCCTAAATTTGGGCTTGATACTTGAGCCTATCGCCTTTATATTATTGATAACTCTGGTGTTAGATGAGACAAAAAAATATTAACTTTGTGGGGTTATTAAGTATTTTGAAACAAAGTGTCTTACCTATTGAAGTGTAATGTTTTTGACGGGTAGGGCGTAGGACCAATAATATAAGTATGAATATAAATATCACATTTCCTGACGGATCGGTGAGAGAGTATGCTTCCGGTGTGACTGCATTGCAGATCGCTGAAAGCATCAGCAGTAGACTGGCTCAAGATGTGCTTGCGGCAACCGTCAATGGAAAGATTGTTGATCTCTCTCGTCCTATTACAGAGGATGCAGAGGTGAAGTTGCACAAGTGGGAAGATGCAGAGGGTAAGCACGCTTTCTGGCACACCAGTGCCCACCTCATGGCTGAAGCCCTTCAGGAGCTTTACCCGGGGATTAAGTTTGGTATAGGCCCTGCTATTGAGGCGGGCTTCTACTATGATGTGGATCCGGGTGTGGATGTGCAGATACGTGAGTCCGATCTCCCTGCCATAGAGAAGAAGATGCAAGAGCTTGCAGCTCAAAAGTCTACCCTTGAACGCAGAGAGATCTCAAAGAAAGATGCCCTTGACTTTTGGAATGGCAAGGGGGACGAGTACAAGGTGGAGCTCATTACAGACCTCGAAGACGGTACCATCACGACTTATACTCAAGGTGGATTTACAGACCTTTGTAGAGGCCCACACTTGATCAATACTGCTCCCATCAAGGCGATCAAGCTCCTTAGCGTAGCAGGGGCGTATTGGCGTGGCGATGAAACGCGCCGTCAGCTTACACGTATCTATGGGATCACTTTCCCGAAGAAGAAGATGCTCGATGAGTATCTCGAACTTCTCGAAGAGGCCAAGAAGCGCGACCACCGTAAGATCGGTAAGGAACTCGAACTTTTTGCGTTCTCTCAGAACGTGGGTGCGGGTTTGCCGTTGTGGTTGCCAAGAGGTACACAGCTACGTCTTTCTCTCGAAGAGTACTTGAAGAAGATCCAAAAGATACATGGCTATGAGCAGGTGATGACTCCTCACATCGGGCACAAGAACCTCTATATAACTTCCGGTCACTATGCGAAGTATGGTGCTGACTCGTTCTGCCCTATACAGACACCTCAAGAGGGTGAAGAGTTTATGCTCAAGCCGATGAACTGTCCTCATCACTGTGAGGTCTATAAGACCAAGCCTCGCTCGTACAAGGATCTCCCTGTGCGTCTCGCAGAGTTTGGTACCGTTTACCGTTATGAGCAGAGTGGGGAGCTCCATGGGCTTACTCGTGTGAGGGGCTTTACTCAGGATGATGCCCACCTATTCTGTCGTCCTGATCAGATCAAGGAAGAGTTTATCAAAGTGATGGATATTATATTTATCATCTTTAAGGCTCTTGATTTTGAAAACTTTGAGGCTCAGATCTCCCTCAGAGATAAGGAGAACAGAGAGAAATATATTGGCTCGGAAGAGAACTGGGAAAAGGCAGAACAAGCGATCATCGATGCTTGTCGGGAAGTCGGCCTGCAAGCAAAGATCGAGTACGGCGAAGCTGCTTTCTATGGGCCTAAGTTGGACTTCATGGTCAAGGATGCTTTGGGACGTAGATGGCAGTTGGGGACAATCCAAGTGGACTACAACCTACCCGAAAGATTTGATCTTGAGTACACCGGTGAGGACAACAAGAAGCACCGTCCTGTGATGATCCACCGTGCGCCATTTGGCTCGATGGAGCGTTTTGTGGCAGTGTTGATCGAGCACACTGCAGGTCGATTCCCGTTGTGGTTGGCTCCGGATCAGGTTGCTATCCTTCCTATTAGTGAGAAGTATAATGACTACGCTTATGGCGTGGCAAAGACTTTGGCTCGCAATGATATCCGTGCTTATGTCGATGATCGTAACGAAAAGATCGGTCGCAAGATCCGTGATAATGAGCTTAAGCGCATCCCATATCTACTCATTGTGGGAGAGAAAGAGGCTGAAACTAACACAGTATCTGTGAGAAAACATGGTGAAGGTGATTTAGGTTCGGAAGAAATTACTATCTTTGCAAACCGTATCTTGTCGGTAGTTGACGAACAGATGAATTCTTGGAAAAAAGATTAAGCTCTGAGAAACCTCTGATCTACACTGCATTTTAGAAGAAAAGATCGTTAAACTATTTAATTATACTGAATGGCAAACATTAGAAGACCTCAGGATTCAAAAGAACAGCATCGTATCAACGAGCGTATCCGCGCAAAGGAAGTGAGGTTGGTCGGTGACAATGTGGAGCAAGGGGTATATAGCCTTGCCGAAGCAAAGCGCATCGCAGATGAGCAGGACTTGGATCTTGTGGAGATTTCTCCTAATGCGGATCCTCCCGTGTGCAAGGTGATGGACTACCAAAAGTTTCTCTACCAGCAGAAGAAAAAGCAAAAGGAGCAGAAAGCCAAGTCTGTGAAGGTTGTTGTCAAGGAGATTCGTTTCGGCCCTCAGACCGATGATCATGACTACAACTTCAAGCTAAAACACGCCAAGGGATTTTTGGAGGATGGCTGTAAGTTGAAGGCCTATGTCTTCTTCCGTGGGCGTTCGATTCTTTTTAAGGATCAAGGGGAGATGTTATTGCTCCGCTTTGCAACGGATTTGGAAGAGTTTGCCAAGGTTGATCAAATGCCTGTACTTGAGGGAAAACGCATGATCATGATGTTTTCGCCCAAGAAGGCCGGAAGCGGAAAGAAAAAAGATGTTTCCAAGCCTCAAACACAGGAAGAGCCGGATAGTGAGGAGTAAGCAGTTCGCTGCATACATGCTTTAAGAACTATAACAGGACGATAAGGCATATCGTCTGATATAATAATTACAACTTAACAATTAGTATTTGGAATGCCTAAAATGAAGACTATTTCCGGTGCCAAGAAGAGGTTCGCCCTCACCGGATCAGGTAAAATCAAGTGTAAGCATGCGTTCAAGAGCCACATCTTGACCAAAAAGACTAAGAAGCAAAAGAGAAACTTGACTAACTCATCTCTCGTGCATAAGTTCGATGAGAAGAACGTCAAGACAATGCTTGGTCTTAGATAAGATAAGATGTTGTGTCCCTACATGGGATGGACGTAAATTACACTAAAAGATTTTTTTAACAGAGTGTTGAGCTGTTTTTGAATTTAAGCGTCTGACTGTAATGTAGACCGCCCACACTCATAAGATTTTTAGAAACTATGCCAAGATCAGTAAATCATGTCGCTTCCAGAGCGAAGAGAAAAAGAATTTTGAAGCTAACCCGTGGTTATTACGGTGCTCGTCGCAATGTGTGGACCGTAGCAAAGAATACATGGGAAAAGGGTCTTACCTATGCTTATAGAGATCGTAAGAACAAGAAGAGAAACTTCCGTGCACTTTGGATTCAACGTATCAATGCAGCTGCACGCCTTGAAGGTACTACTTACTCAAAGCTTATGGGAGCTCTTCATGCCAGGGGTATCGAAATCAATAGAAAGGTCCTTGCTGACCTCGCTATGAATCACCCTGAAGCATTCAAGGCTATCGTTGACCAAGCGAAGTAAAAAAAGTATAATCATACTATCACACTTACATTGCAGTCTTACCGTTAATTTACTTTTAAGGTAAGGTTGTATCAGAATAAATGGCAATCTACCAAGCGGTAAGTTGTCATTTGTTTTTTAACTACCTTCGCACAAAATGGGCAAATATGAGAGTGGATAACTTATCATTGCAAAGAGAGATATTGGAGGACTATAAACATTATTTGATACTTGAGCGAAATCTCTCTGAAAATACTTTACAATCCTATACCAATGATCTCAAGCATCTCTTGACATATGCAGATCATAAAAATAAAAATCTGATTGTCTTAGAGTACGATGATTTACAAAACTTTGTCAGCTATTTGTATGATTTGGGGATCGGGCCAGCTTCTGTTGCGAGGGTAATATCAGGAATAAAGTCGTTTTATCGTTTTCTTGAGTTGGAGGAGATTGTACTTGAGAATCCCACTCAGTTGTTGGATTCTCCCTATATTGGGCGTACACTTCCTGATATCCTTACAGTTGAAGAAGTTGATACTATAATATCTTCCATCGATACCACTTCAGATATTGGTGTGCGTAATGCTGCGATCATTGAGCTCCTGTACAGTTGTGGTTTGCGTGTAAGCGAATTGTGTGCCCTGACTTTTTCTCAGCTTTTTTTGGAGGCGGGTTTTGTGCGAATTATAGGGAAGGGGGAAAAAGAGAGGTTGGTTCCAATGTCTCCTGATGCCATTGATCGGATATCTGCATACCTACCTATAAGACAGAAGATTGAAGCAAAGCCTACTTATATGCATCATCTTTTTCTTAATAGGCTGCGTACTGCTATCAGTCGCCAAATGATCTTTATGATTATTAAGGACTTGGCTTCTCAGGCCGGCATTCAAAAAACGATTTCACCGCACACTTTCAGGCATTCCTTTGCCACCCATCTTTTGGAGGGTGGAGCGCACTTACAGGCAATACGCGAGATGCTCGGACATGCAAATATCTCTACGACGGAAATCTATACGCATATAGATAGGAGTAAAATCAAAGACGAAATATTACTACATCATCCTCGTAATAAGTAAAAACTTTGTAGCTTTGTCATTCAAAGCACTACTTGTCACAAAACTGCACACAAGAGATTACGATAATCTGATACTAAAGTATGAGAATGTACGATTTTATAGTCGTGGGAGGGGGACTTGCGGGACTATATACTGCTCTCTTTCTAGCTAAGAAAGGGAAGGTTGCTTTGGTCTCAAACCGATCTATGGAAGAAAGTAATTCTTATATGGCACAGGGTGGTATGGCTGCTGTGATGACGGATGAGGACTCGCCCGCTTTGCATTTTCGCGATACTATGGAGGCCGGTCGTGGGTTGTGTGATTCTGAAGCGGTCAAGATCCTGACGGAAGAAGCTCCCGAACGCATCAGAGAACTAATAGACTTAGGGATGCTCTTTGATATGGAGAGTGGGCACTTAGCACTTGCTCTGGAAGGTGGGCATCATCGTAAACGGATATTACATGCCGGGGGGGATGCGACAGGAAGAATGCTTACATCATTTATGATTGAGCAGGTTAAATCAAATGATCTTATTGATCTGTTTCTCAATCATCATGTTCTTAAATTACTTGTAGACAATGATCGGGTCTATGGGATAATATCTTATGACATCGAGTCTGAAGAGATAGAGGCATGCTTATCCGGGACAGTAATCTTGGCAACAGGTGGAGCGGCAGCACTCTATACTCCTACGACCAATCCTCTTCAGTCTACGGGGGATGGTATTGCCATGGCTTATGAAGCCGGAGCAGATATCATGGATATGGAGTTTGTTCAGTTTCACCCCACTGCATTTTATAGCGCTGCATCAGAGTCCAGTTTTCTTATCAGTGAGGCAGTCAGGGGAGAAGGAGCGCATCTTTTGGATGCTAGGGGGGGGCGATTCATGGTTGGGATTCACCCTCTTGAAGAGCTTGCTCCTAGAGATGTTGTTGCACGAGAAATATTCAAAGTCTTGGAGCGAGAGCATTCCACTCATGTAATCCTTTCTCTCAAACACCTTGATCCCGAATATATACTGCATAGATTTCCATCTATTGCGAAGCATTGCCGGAAGTTTGGCTATGATCTCGGTGACCAGATCCCGGTCGCTCCTGCTGCTCATTATACGGTGGGAGGTATAAAAGTAGAACTTAATGGGCAAACATCCTTAAAGGGGTTATATGCAGTGGGGGAGGTGTCTTCTACAGGGGTTATGGGAGCAAACAGACTTGCTTCAAACTCTTTGGTGGAGTGTGCTGTCTTTGCCAAGCGTATAGCTGATGCCGCTTGTTCTCGATCTCTTGATGATGAATTTCAAGCGAAGACAAAGGAAATCATTGATGCTTACAGTTTTGCTTCTCCGCAAGAGGAAGCAACTTGGAAAGAAACTGTTGCCAAACCTCTCCTTTCTGAACTTAGGATGTTGATGATGCGAAATGTTGGGATTATTAGACATCATGATCAACTCTCTGCTGCAATCTCTTGGATAGAAGAGCAGATGCTCTTAATAGCTCCACATCGCTCTCAATTTTTAAGTGCAAATGTTATGTATATGAGACTTAGGGTGGCTTGGCTCATTGCTCGTTCTGCTTTAGAACGTTGTGAGAGCCGGGGAGGGCATTATCGAAGCGACTATCCTGAGACTCTTTCGGATGATTTGGCGTATCGGACAGAAATAAATAAGTGTGGAATTTCTAAAATCTTACTTCATAATGAACAATCATAATAGTATCTTTTATCAACACGTTGATAGACTTATCTCTATAGCTTTTGAGGAAGATCTTTTTACCGGAGATGTGGCAACTCAAGCCATTATACCTCAGAGGCAGCAAGCTACCGCCATTATGACAGCTAAAGCTGATGGGGTCATTTCAGGTTTAGAGGTGGCAAAGATGGTGATCGACAAACTGGGTGATAATACGTTTATTCCTCTTGTTCGGGATGGAGATACTGTGAGCAAGGGGCAGGATATTGTTAAGATAATGGCTTCCTACGCTCAGTTGCTAAGTAGTGAACGTATCATGCTCAACTTTTTGCAGCGAATGTCAGGCATTGCGACAATGACAGCCCAATGTGTAGCTAAACTTAACGGAACGAATACTCGTCTTTTGGATACCCGTAAGACATTGCCCGGTCACAGGCTGACAGACAAGTTGGCAGTACGTCATGGGGGTGGAACAAATCACAGAATGGGACTTTATGATATGGCGATGCTCAAGGATAATCATATAAAAGCAGCCGGCAGTATAACTGCAGCTGTCTCTCATGCCAAGCAGGTATTGCCTATATCGATCCAGATCGAGGTCGAAACTAAAAAACTTGATGAAGTCCGAGAAGCATTAGCAGCAGGTGCTGATATCATCATGCTTGATAATATGTCATTGGAGCAAATGACCGAAGCTGTGAATCTCGTAGGGGGACGAGCAAAAACAGAGGCTTCCGGAAATATCACTATTGACACTATCGCTCATGTTGCACGCACGGGAGTCGATTTTATCAGCATGGGAGCTCTTACTCACAGTGTCAAAGCTCTCGATATCAGTATGAACTTCACAGACTAAACATATACATTAAAAACTCATCATGACTCAATCAACTCAAGACGCTCTATACAAAGAGATCGACAAACTAAAGAAACAAAAGAACGCTATCATCCTCTCACACTATTATACTCGTCCGGAGGTGCAGAGAGCTGCTGACTATTTGGGAGACTCTTTGGGACTATCTCAGCAGGCTGCAGAAACTTCAGCCGATATCATAGTCTTTTGCGGAGTACACTTCATGGCCGAGACTGCCTCGATCATCTCTCCGGATAAAAAGATCATCATACCGGCTGAAAATGCGGGTTGTACGCTTGCCGAGAGTGTTACGGGGGCACAGCTTGCCAAATGGAAAGAGGAACACCCTAACGGTCTTGTTGTGAGCTATGTCAACACTTCTGCCGAAGTTAAGGCACAGACAGACTACTGTGTTACCTCTGCCAATGCTTTGAAGGTTGTACAGTCCTTACCCACAGATGTGCCTATTCTTTTTGGTCCGGACAAAAATCTTGGAGCTTATATCAACAGAATGACAGGGCGTAATATGGAGTTGTGGCAGGGAGATTGTTATGTTCATCGCCACATTACATCGGATGTCGTTCTTCGGTTTGCGGAACTTTATCCCGAAGCAGATATTCTCATCCATCCGGAGTCTGTAGCTTGTGATGATCCGAAGGTCTTGGAGCATGAGAGGTGCTATGTGGGTTCGACAGCGGGCATCATGAAGCATCCGGATCAAGCAAAGACCAATACTTTTGTTATAGCAACAGAACCCGAAACATTGCACGAACTTCGACGACTATATCCGGGCAAGGTCTTTATCCCTTTGGTGCCTGAGCATACTTGTGAATATATGAAACTCACTACTCTTGAAGCCCTTAGGGATGCCCTTTTGTATGAACGCTATGAGGTGAAGGTTGATAAGGAGATTCGAGATAAGGCTATTGTTTCTATCGAAAGAATGATGAGTATCAAGTGATGTTGAACTCTAATTGATATTGAGAGTTTTATCTTTCATTTAAGATGGACAAAGTCTGATATCTTCAACTACCCTTATCTTTGATATATTTTAAGAGGCGGTACCATAAATATTATGGTATCGCCTCTTTCTGGTTTATATGCTTCTGAGATAAAAGGGCGTGGCTTCTTTGGATTGAGATCTATTGAGCAGAGTCCTTTCTTGACACTCGAAAAAAGTTGTCTAACTTGACACATCAAGTTAGACAACTTTTTTCGTCAAGGTAGGCACATCGTTTTTGATCCTTCTATATCTTTTCATCTCTGATATTTTAACGGCTGTATGAGATTACAAATTATCAAAGCTTGATGAGAACTTCCTTTATTTCTTCTCATGTTTTTTCAGAAAATCGATGTCTGTATTATCCTGCTTTATTGAATATATGTATATTTGCATTGCAAGGTACATAAATAGCTAAATGATAATATGAAAAACATTGTATTACTCATCATGTCTTGTGTGGTGGTAAATGCTTTCTCCACTCTTTATGCCCAGACTATCAAAGGGATAGTCATTGATGAGCAGAACGCTCCTCTTGGTTTTGCAACTTTCAGAGTGGAGATGTTGAGAGACTCTACCCTCATCAAAGGAGGGATTACAGACGTTGATGGAAAGTTTTCAGTATCACTTGAAGGCATAAAGCTACCGGTCTACATCAGAGTGACCTCTATGGGATATGAGACATATGTCAGAAAAGTAGAGACAGAGCAATCTATGCATATCAAGATGAAACCAAGTGTGACAGTCTTGAATGAGGCTGTTGTAACAGCAGAACGCCCTAAGCATACTGTCATACCGGGAGGTATAAGTACCAATGTGTCAGGTACCATGCTTTCGGGGATGACTGATGTGATGCAAGTTCTCAAGGCATTGCCTCTCGTTGAGGTGAAGGAAGATGAGATTAGCGTATTGAGTCGGGGTACACCTATTGTTTATGTAAATGGACGAAAGGTCCGATCCAATATAGAATTGCAGAGGGTGCAACCTCATTTGATAGAAAAGATAGAAGTGCTCACAAATCCTGATGCGAAGTATGACAGTTCTACAGGAGCAGTTGTACTTATTACTGTAAAGAGAGAGCCGGGAAGTGGACTGAGCGCTGTCTTACGTTCTGATCTTGAGTATTATCATTTGGAAGAAAAAGAGGTCAATCCGAGATTTCTTGCCGATCTCAATTATCGATTGGATGAGTGGGACTTTTTAGCTTCTATGAACTATATGGATAGAAGATTTGTCAAGGAATCGAACGGATATCTTTTGGGGAAAGTCGGGGATGAGATGTGGAGGAATAATATCAATACTTTTCACGACAGTAATCATTCAAATTTCTCCTTAAGTACAGGCATCAATTATTCGACCGATCGTACAGGCTTTGGTGCGAAGTATGAGATTGTGAGGGTGCTGAAAGATAGATCTATCTTGTCAAACGACTTGTACAGTTCTATAAATGATAAGCCTGAGGTTTGGTATTATACTTTGGGTACCACAGACGCACATCCTCATATTTCTCATAGACCAAGTGCTTATTTTGTCCGAAAAGTTGGGGATTGGAATCTATCGGTAGATGCCGACTACTATTCATTGTATCAAAGGACTGATAAGCTTACCTTGGAAAGAGTAGGAGAGGATGGAGTGATAAATAAGTATATCAGCGAGGGCGAGGAAGACAATAAGGCATTTGGAGTTAAAGTGGAAGCCTCCGGTGCTTTGTGGAGCGGACAGCTATCTGTCGGAACGGAGGTGCTGGGGACACAGCGTTTGGATGTTTATAGACCCGATCCTGAGATGGGATTACCGGACAATGATAGTCGCATCAGGCAGAGTATTGTGTCCGGTTATGCCACCTACAGCAAGGCTCTTGGTGTTGTGGGAGTATTGTCAGCCGGACTACGTTTGGAGCACATGAAGAGCAAGTATTTTCGTGGAGGAAAGTATGTGGATGAGTTGAGTCGAGAGTTTACGGACTTGTTTCCAACCTTCTCTTTTTCCTCACATTTTTGGGGGATGAATGCTCAGGTGTCCTTTAATTCTCGTATTGTGCGCCCTCAATATTGGCAACTTGCGGGTGAGTATACTTTCATCAGCAGGTTTGAATATCAGAGGGGTGAGCCGAACTTGCTGCCTTCCATAACATATAATACCGAGGTGATGCTCAATCGTAAGTGGTTTACTTTATATTGGTCAAATAAGTACTTACGTAGGGATATATTACAATATACCGAACGCATGCCCGAAATAGACAAACCGGGTCAGTACAAACCATACTCGACCCTGATCAATATACACAATGCGGAGCCATACCACGTGATGCAACTCATGCTCATCTTTGCTCCCAAAGTGGGATGTTGGTCTCCAAATTTGATTGTTGGTGGGATTATGCAGTCCGGATTGTATTTTGAGGATTTCGATAAACGGGTTCATCTCAATAAGCCTATGCTGTACACCGAGATGAAGAATCAGTTTGAGTTACCTTGGGAGCTCTCTTTGGGGATCAATGCCTCTATGATGGCTTTTGGGAATGTCTCTTCTGTCAAGGCCAATCGTCCTTCGTTTTCTCAAAATGTAAGTCTGACGAAACAATGGTTGAAGGGTAAGTGGTCATTGTCTTTGTCATTGGAAAACTTCATAAATATCGTAGAGGAGGATTGGTTGATGACCTCAAGGTATACAAATCTTAATATCAACAATGACTATAAGCCTAAGGCCGGACTTTCGTTGAGATATCGTTTCAACACGACGAAAAGCAAGTATAGAGGTGAAGGCGCCCTTGATAGAGAAATAGGACGTATGGGTAGGTGACTTTAGAATAGAAGAGAAAGGAATACCAAGACAGAGGTTAGGACGGCGACTTTACCGGTGAGTTTCAACAAACCATTGAGTCGGCGTCCTTTCAACTTGTACATCGCAGTGATGCACAAAAAGTAGATCGCGACAAGGAGTATGGATGTGATGATTGCTCCAATAGAACTACCCTCGATATACAGCCCTAATATGAATGTAAACAGTGCAATGAAGGCATTAAGTGTATAAAGAATAGGCCCTGACCGCTGTCCTATACGGGCGACAAGTGTCCTTTTGCCACTTTTGAGGTCCTCGTAATAGTCTCTGTAGTTATTTACCACTAAAATATTGGCTTCCCAGACTCCAATACCCAAAGCTAATGGGAAAAGATACAGAGGTGGTACTCCGGCTATGACATAATATGTTCCCAGAACCGGGATAAGGCCAAAAAACAATACTACTGCAAGGTCTCCAAGTCCCATGTGTGAAAGAGGGAATGGCCCGGTGGAGTAGGCGAAGATACCCGCAAGAGTTATTATTCCAATAACGAGTACAATCCAACCTTTGAGCCAAAGTAGAAGAGCTCCTGCTAATGTGCAAAAGAACACGGAGAGTGTGAGTGCTACAAGCATCTGCCTTGGCGTTACCACACCTTTGGTTAGGAGTCTGTCAAACCCTACGCGCTTGTCTGTATCTTTACCGCCTTTATAGTCAAAGTAATCATTAGCTATATTACTTGCTATTTGTGCAAACAATGCTACAGCAAGACATAGAAAGAACTCCAATGCCTTAAACTCCTCTTCGGCTATCAACGCTCCACATGCGATGATAAGTGGTGCGATGGAAGCGCCTAATGTGTGAGGTCTGATGGCGTACCACCATGTATTGATGAATGATGAATTTTGCTTTGGCGGTGAGACTGTCATGATGGTCTCAGCTTTCTAGTTTGGGTGAAAATAGGTGTTTGCTGAGTTGCCTAAGGGCTTGGATCTTATCCTCTGTACGTACAACAACGGAAACGTTATGGTTGGAGCCTCCATAGGATATCATTCGGACGGGAATGTCTTCCAATGCCTTAATGATATCAGCCTCAAAGCCTACATTCTTCCAATTGAGGTCTCCTGCAATACATATGATAGACATATTGTTGTCGACGGATACGGATGCGAACCTTTTGAGCTCAGAAAGTATCTCCTCTAATCGGCTTTGGTTGTCGATTGCAACGGTCACTGCAACTTCAGATGTTGTAACGAGGTCTATGGCTGTTTGGTGTCTCTCAAAAACTTCAAAAACTCGGCCTAAAAAACCGTGTGCAAGGAGTAATCTCGTGCTTAGGACTTTTATAGCAGTGATATTATCTTTGACCGCGACAGCTTTGATCTTTTCGGGTTCTATAACATTGGAGATGAGTGTCCCGGGAGCAGATGGATCCATCGTGTATAATAGTCGTACAGGGATGTTTTGCATCTTTGCCGGATGTATGCATGTGGGATGGAGTATCTTGGCACCAAAGTAGGCAAGTTCTGCAGCTTCATCAAAGTGTAGATTTCGAACAGGCGAAGTCCCATCGACTATGCGAGGGTCATTGTTGTGCATCCCATCAATATCAGTCCAAATTTGAACCTCTTCGGCCTCCACACACGCTCCCAATATCGATGCTGTATAGTCACTTCCGCCGCGCTTAAGGTTGTCTATCTCTGCGTAGGCATTGCGACAGATGTATCCTTCTGTTAGAAATAGTGTTGTATCCGGATGGTGGGAAAGAAGTTTCTTTATGGAAGTGGTGATGCGTTCAAGATCCGGTTCACCGTATTTATTGGTTACCATGAAGTCGAGAGCAGGTAGTTTGACTACTTTGCATCCTACTTCCTCGAGATGTGCTTTCATCATCTCTGTGGAAATAAGTTCGCCTAACGCAAGGATACACTTCTCTTCAAAGTCAGAGAACAATTCTTCCTTGAAACTCTCTATGTAATCGAGCTTTTTACGTACGTATGCCAGTATCTCTTTCTTTACTTTGGGTGAAGAATAAAGGCTCTCAATGACACCTTTGTACTTCTCCTCAAGAGTTTCGATCAGGGAATGTGCGCCTTGTGGATTATGGTTGCGGAAGTGATTGCATATTTCTACCAATATGTTGGTCACGCCCTCCATCGCTGAAAGGACTACAATTTTGGGAATACTGTTGTTTATGAGACGACCAACTTCTCTTATTCTTTCGGAGGAGCCAACGGAGGTCCCCCCAAACTTCATGATTAACATCTCTGTCGGTTTTGATATTATTCTGATTGTATCTGCATTTCCAACAACTTTCCGTTGTCTATCTTGATGATACGGGCAGGATATTTTTGGACCAATGCGTAGTTGTGCGTGCTGACAAGGACAGCAGTCCCTCTTTCCGCAATGCTACGAAGGAGCATGATGATTTGTTCGCCGGTTTCCGGATCGAGATTTCCGGTGGGTTCATCTGCCATGATCAAGCATGGAGTATTGAGGAGCGCTCTCGATATGGCGATACGTTGCTGTTCTCCCCCGGAGAGTTCATGAGGCATTTTGTATCCTTTGCTCTCCATATCTACTTGTCCTAAGACTTGATGGATGCGCTGATCTATCTCCTTTTTATTGCTCCATCCTGTCGCTTTTAGGACAAATTCCAAGTTTTTGTACACCGAACGATCGGGGAGCAACTGAAAGTCTTGAAATACTACTCCTAAGTTGCGCCTTAGGTATGGTATTTTCTTTCTTTTTATCGCCTTAAGGTCAAAGTTCATGAACCTTGCCTCTCCTTCATTTATCGGCACATCGGCATATATGGACTTTATGAGAGTCGATTTGCCGGACCCAACTTTTCCAATAAGGTATACAAACTCTCCGGGATAGATATCTAACGAAGCACCCGAAAGGATAGTATTTTCCTCTCGATTCAGAGTGATGTGTTCAAGTGATAGAATAGGATCAGCCATAAAATATCTTGATGCATTGTATGGAATGCACACAAAATTAGCTAAAAAGTATGACTTTCATATTCTCTTATCTGTATGATTTAGCCAAGACTCTTGCTGTATGGCACAGAATATTAAGAGTTGTGCTTGTAAGTGATTTTTTTCTAACTTTGTGGCCTGAGTAAGAGAATATAATTAACAAACAACATAACCCCATGGGATTATTACAAGATAGGCTTGCGAAGTTCGATACCCCTAAGCAATATATGGATCGTGGGTTGTATCCTTACTTTCGTGAGATCGAAGGCAAACAAGGCACGGAAGTGGATATGGGAGGCAAAAAAGTCTTGATGTTTGGCTCCAATGCGTATACCGGACTAACAGGAGACAGCCGTGTCATTGAGGCTGGTGTGGATGCTTTACGTAAATATGGTTCCGGTTGTGCCGGATCAAGGTTTCTTAACGGGACACTTGACCTACATGTACAGTTAGAGAAAGAGTTGGCTGAGTTTGTCTGCAAAGATGAAGCTCTTTGTTTTCCCACAGGATTTACGGTCAATTCGGGAGTTATTCCATGCTTGATAGGCCGAAATGATTATATCATATGCGATGATCGGGTTCATGCTTCCATTGTTGACGGGCGAAGGCTTTCGTTTTCTCAACAGTTGAAGTATAAGCACAATGACATGGCGGACTTGGAATCTCAGTTGCAGAGATGTGAGCCTGATGCCGTTAAGTTGATCATTATTGATAGTGTTTTCTCCATGGAGGGAGACCTTGCTAATCTACCAGAGATAGTTAGGCTTAAGAATAAGTATGATGCAACTTTACTTGTGGATGAGGCTCATGGTATAGGAGTTTTTGGGAAGGAAGGGCGAGGGGTTTGTGATCACTTTGATCTCACTGATCAAGTGGATCTTATCATGGGTACGTTCAGTAAGTCGCTTGCATCTATCGGAGGATTTATCGCCGGTGATTCTTCGATCATAAATTGGATTCGTCACAATGCCCGTACATATATTTTCAGTGCTTCTATAACTCCATCTTCAACTGCAGCTGCATTGGAGGCGCTTCGTATCATGAAGTCTGAGCCTGAACGTCTTGAGCGCTTATGGGACGTGACTAACTACGCACTCAAGAGATTTAGGGAAGAAGGCTTTGAGATTGGTCCCACCGAGTCGCCTATTATACCTCTTTATGTAAGAGATATGGATAAGACTTTCATTGTAACTAAGTTGGCATTTGACGAGGGCGTTTTTATCAATCCTGTAATACCCCCGGCTTGTGCCCCACAAGATACACTTGTGCGAGTCGCCCTTATGGCAACTCACACAAAAGAGCAGGTAGATCTTGCAGTAGAACGTCTCAAGAAGTGTTTTAAACAGTTGGATCTGCTATGATGTAGTTGTTGAGCATCTTTTTACAGAAATGAGGTTACTATTCTATGTGAACGAATATTAGCCTCATTTTTTTGTCTTTTACTCAAAAATGGAAGGAATGTCTTTACCGGGAACTATATGATTTTTTCCTCTTATTGTCTATTCCAAATGCTTCCGCTTGTTGGATGACTCGACGTTTATACTGAGTCGTCTTCCGATATCTCCTCAAAAAGTCTAATCTAATATACATTATAGATATGTTATTTCTATGATATCTTAAATTCTTCTTTAGCCTTATCTGTCAGGTGGCTGTCTTTTTTGGGTTTTGAAATATATGCTACTGAAAGTTGAATGAGTTTGACTTTAGATTTCGTTGAAGATGTTTTTGTTATGTGCTCAATATTAGTTTTTTACTTGAACTTGTGATTAGGACTTTCAGTTACCATTGCTTTTCTGCTCTTGGATATTGTCCGAAAAACTCTTCTTTAATATTTGGAATATCCGAAATATATCGTACCTTTGCAGCCGAAATCACAAATAGAATAATCATTTATGATTTGCTGTTTGAGGTCGAAGTAGATCATAGACATATTGAAGACAAAAGTATAGACAATAAACTTGACAGTATTGTAGTACAATTGGGAAATGAAATATTTTCCCCGTTCAATTTTATACTTAGAAACTATACGATAAATCGGATCTTGGAGTCAAAGGAACAACAAACGAAAATTATTTTAACAATGGAGAGTT
>NZ_JAUMXC010000067.1 GCF_030529325.1 Porphyromonas sp.
TGAGGTATAAAAAAGGAGGCTGAGCCAAAAATGAATTTTGACACAGCCCCATCTTATGTTTTTTGACTCTCCTAAGTCTGAATGTCAGGAGGTCGCCGTCTACCCTCAGAGAGCAAGACTTTCGAGTGCTTTTTTGCGAGCAAGCATACAAGCGCCCATCACTCCTGCATAGCCCTGGAGGTAAGATACCTTGAGAGCCGTATCTTGATTGACCATATTGAGCGAATACTTCCGGATAGAGCTGCGGAGAGGATGCATGAGACTGTCTCCGGTCTTCGACAGTGGACCTCCGATCACAATAATGTCGGGATTGAAAAGGTTGATGAGTCCGGATACCTGTCTTCCCAAGTGCTCTCCGACCTCTTCAAGGATGTCGATACAGAGGATATCCTCTTGTTGGGTCGCGACGATGAGGTCATCGAGGGTGATTTGTTCTTCGAGAGGACCATCCTCAAGGTTATATTTTTCGAGGAGGAGGGAGTTGCCCCCTTGCTTGATCTTTTCTATGAATTTTCGATGGAGAGCGATCCCCGATGCTTCGGTCTGTATACAGCCCTTTTTGCCACAGTGGCACAATACTTCGTTGTCATAGGCGTAAATGTGTCCAAACTCTCCTGAAAACCCTGACTTGCCGTTGTATGGCTTACCATCCAAGATGATACCCAAGCCGAGTCCCCAAGCTATGTTGACAAACAGCAGATTGCGTCCATGATGCAGGAAGTGTGTCATATACTCGCCATAGGCACAAGCTCTGGAGTCATTGTCTATGTATGTGGGGATGCCTATCTCTTTGCTAAGGGCCTTGCCCAGAGGAATCTCATTAAAGTTAAAGTACGTGTAGCTGTATCCTGTGGTGGGGTTGAGACGACCATAGACGTTGAGCCCCACGGCAACGATAACATCTCTGTCGTATGGCGAACCATCAATGAATGTATTGACCTCGGCGCTGATACTGTCGAGACACTCTTGCGTGTTGGCAAAATCAAAGGGAATGCTCATCTGTTCGTACACTCTTTCGCCACACAAATTCATCACTGCACAGTGCATTTTGCCAGGAGAGAAATCGACTCCGACAAAAAAGCATTCGGAGGAGTCAAGCCCATACAAAAACGGATGGCGACCGCCGGCGGTCTCAAGTTTTCCATAATTTTTCAGTATCCTGGATTCGCACAGTTCGGTCACAAATTTGTTTGCTGTTGGGACGCTGATGTCCAAGACCTTGGATAGTACGGTAAGAGTGTCGGGACCATTGTGGATATAATAGTCCACAATCTGTTTCTTGTATTTTAGATTTTTAGGATTGCTATCAAATCTATTTTTAAAATTTCTGCTCATCACTTAGTGCTTCTCTTTTTCAACATTCTAAAGATATTTATTATTTCCAATATATCACAACTTTTTGCGTATGTTTTTTTTGAGATTATAAACTTCTTCAAAGAGGATAGAAGTATATAGCATCCAAAATCAACAATAAAGTTACAATATATACCGGTGATCCGAGATCTGAAGAGGATGATATTGTATTTGCCAAGTCTCAGTGTTTGACAATAATACCTTATCTTTGCAAAAGAGTGTAACACCACAGTTATTCTATCATATATTTCATATATTCATGGAATGGATTAGCAATTTATTTATGGGCGAGGGTGTCGCTCATTCGATACTTCTTGTAGCGATGACGATAGCCCTCGGTATGACTCTCGGCAAGATCAAAGTTTTCGGTATCTCCTTGGGAGTCACGTTTATCCTCTTCGTGGGGATACTTTTTGGTGAGTTGGGTTTGAAGATGGATCATCACGTCTTGCACTTCTTCAAGGAGTTTGGGTTGATTCTCTTTGTTTTTTCGATTGGTTTGCAAGTCGGACCGAGCTTCTTCTCAAATTTTAAGAAGGGTGGGGGAGTTATGAACCTGATAGCTACCGGGATCGTCTTCTGTGGCGCTCTTGTGACTATCATTATTCACTTTGTGACAGGTTTGCCGATCACCACTATGGTGGGTATCATGTCCGGTGCCATCACCAACACTCCCGGTCTCGGAGCTGCTCAACAAGCCTATGCAGATGCGACAGGGCTTGAGGATCCCACGATCGCCATGGGGTATGCTGTGGCATATCCACTTGGGGTGGTAGGTATCATCTTGTCCATCATAGCAATCAGGATCATTTTTAAGATCAATTTCAAAAAAGAGGAAGAGTCTCTCCGTCAAGAGAGAGGTAATGTGGATGAGGCTCTTGAGCCCCTTTCCCTTGAGGTTCAAAACGTGGCCATCTTCGGTAAGACCGTGGCGTCTCTTTCTGAAGGTTTGAGCAATAGACACTTCGTCGTGTCTCGCATTTTCAAAAACTCCACACAATCTATCGATATCGCAGGTCCGGACACAGTACTCGAGGAGGGTGATAAGATATTTGTCATCACTCGCAAAGAAGATGTCGAGCCTATCGTGATGATGGTAGGTAGAGAGATCAAGATGGATCGCAAAAGATGGGTGCCATCCAACTCCCAATTTGTCAGCCGTCGCGTGGTCATCACAAAGAGTGAGATCAGTGGTAAAAGCATCGGTAGTCTCAATCTGAGAGCCCTATATGGTGTGAATATCACACGTGTCAACAGATCCGGTTTTGATATGGTGGCTTCGAGCGACTTCCGCCTGCAGTACGGAGACAAGCTCACGATCGTGGGTAGTGATGCCGCCCTAAACAGCGTGGAGAAGATACTTGGTAACTCGATGAAGCACCTCCATGAGCCCAACTTGATATCCATATTTTTGGGTATCGCTCTTGGTGTCATCCTCGGGTCTATACCTATGATGGTACCCGGTATCCCTCAACCGGTAAAGATAGGTCTTGCCGGTGGTCCACTTCTCATAGCTATATTGCTTGCAAGTTTCGGGCACAAGTATAAGATCGTAACCTATACTACTACCAGTGCCAATCTATTGATGAGAGAGCTTGGTATCACTCTCTTCCTCGCTTGTGTGGGGTTAGGGGCAGGCGATGGCTTCCTCGATACCGTCATCAATAAGGGTGGACACATGTGGGTGCTTTATGGGGTGCTCATCACCGTAGTGCCTATCCTTATCATGGGGACAGTGGCAAGGCTTGCGTTCAAGATCAACTACTTCACGCTCGCAGGACTTATCGCCGGAAGTAATACCGATCCTCCTGCCCTTGCTTATGCCAATACACTGTCAGATACAGATGCTTCGGCTATCGGATATGCTACCGTATATCCTCTGACAATGTTCTTGAGGGTTTTGGTCGCTCAGATGATGATATTGCTCTTTATGTAAGATCGTACTCCTGAGGCGTATTTGAAAAAATATTTTGGGTAAAGTGTTCAATTTGTCCGTTTTTATCCCTGATATTAGGTATTATTAATGTAACTTTGGAAGAATATTTACCCAAACACAATTGTTCTTATACTTTTTTTATGGCAAATGTGATTAAAATCAAGAAAGGTTTGGATATCAATCTCAAAGGGAAACCTTCTGAGGTCGATGTCCCCGTATCTATGGGAACAGTCTTTGGTGTAGTCCCTGATCACTACCCGGGATTTGTCCCCAAACTTTCGATCAAAGCCGGAGACCGTGTCAAGGCGGGGACTCCTATCCTTTATCATAAATCATTCCCACAGTTGGTGGTCACTGCTCCCGTGAGTGGAGAGGTAGTGGAAGTGCGCCGTGGTCTGAAGCGTAAGATCATGAGCATCGACATCAAGGCTGATGCAACAATAGAGTATGAGCACTTCGATAATGCAAACGTTTCGTCGATGAGCGCAGAGGAAGTGAAAGCTCTGCTTTTGAAGTCGGGAATGCTTGCTCTTGTAAGACAACGCCCATACGACTATGTGATAAATCCCGAAGTCACTCCCCGCGATATCTTCGTGACAGCGCAGATGACAGCTCCTCTCACTCCTGATGTGGAGTACCTTGTCAAGGGACAAGAGCAATACTTGCAAGTGGCTATCGATGCTTTGGCAAAACTTACAACGGGTTCGGTCTACGTCGGTGTGAAGTCTGGCAGTGCGCTGAATCTGTCAAACTGTAAGGTCTACGAAGTCTCAGGTCCACACCCTGCGGGAAATGTCGGAGTGTTGATCAATCACACGGTCCCTGTCAACAAAGGAGAAACAGTGTGGACACTATCTGCGACAGAACTCCTCATCATCGGTAGATTTTTGTCTACCGGTAAGGTGGATATGACCAAAAAAGTGGCATTCGTCGGACCTCGTATGGAAAAGAGGGGCTATGCCGATGTGATAGCCGGTGCGGATATCAATTCGCTTATCTCTGACAAGCTTGGCTCTAATACCTCAGACCTTCGTGTCATCGACGGTAATGTGCTCACCGGCACACAGGTGACAGAGGAGTACAAGTACATGAGTCCATACTCGAACCTCATAACAGCAATGAATGAAGGTGCCGATACTCATGAGATGTTCGGCTGGGCATTGCCGGGATTTGGGAAGTTCAGTATGAGCCGTAGTTTCCCTACCTTCCTCATGGGTAAAAACAAGGAGTATGATATCGATGCTCGTATACGAGGTGGTCAACGTGCAATCATTGTATCCAACGAGTACGACAAGGTGTTCCCTATGGATATCTATCCTGAGTATCTCCTCAAGGCAATCATCACTTTCGATATAGACAAGATGGAGAACCTTGGTATCTACGAGGTTGCACCGGAAGACTTTGCGCTTTGTGAATTTGTCGATACTTCAAAGCTCGAGATACAGTACATCGTACGTAAGGGCTTGGACGAACTCTATAAAGAGATGCACTAAGCCAAGTATATCGTCATTATCTGAATGCATAAGGTCGAATATCCCTCACATATAAAAAGATACTACATTGAAAGCGTTAAGAAACTTTATAGATAAGATAAAGCCGACATTCTCCGAAGGGGGAAAGTTGTCGAGTCTTCATTCTGTCTTTGACGGCTTAGAGACATTCCTCTTTGTCCCATCAAAGACATCCAAGCGAGGCGTACATATCCACGACTCTACCGACTCTAAGCGCACGATGACAGTTGTCGTCATAGCCTTGATGCCTGCGCTGTTTTTCGGTATGTACAATATCGGGTATCAGCACTATCTCGCCATTGGACAAGAAGCCTCTTTTTGGCTCACATTTGCCTACGGTCTGTTGACAATGATTCCCAAGATCATTATTTCTTACCTTGCCGTCCTTGGTGTTGAGTTTACAATTGCACAGATCAAAAAGCACGAAGTCGCAGAGGGAGCTCTTGTGACTGGTATGCTTATCCCTTTGATTGTACCTGTCGATACTCCGCTATGGATGATCGCAGTTGCAGCTATCATTGCTGTCATATTTGCCAAGGAAGTCTTTGGAGGTACAGGATACAATGTATTTAATGTGGCGCTTGTCACTCGTGCGATACTTTTCTTTGGTTACCCACTTGTGATGTCGGGAGACAAGGTCTTTGTCCGTACGACTTCAACTTTTGGAGTCGGTGGAGGAGAAGTCGTGGACGGATTCTCAGGTGCTACCCCTCTCGGTCAGGCTGCTCTAGCGGAAGGTGTCCCACATATCCACAACATCATCGGACAGCCTCTTTCGACAATGGATTACTTCATCGGTCTCATACCGGGCTCTATCGGTGAGACTTCTGCGCTCGCAATACTTCTCGGAGCGATACTTCTCCTCATTACAGGTATTGCAAGCTGGAAGATCATGTTGTCGGTCTTTGTCGGAGGTTTCCTCACTGCATTTGGGTTTAACCTTATCGGTGCTAATGGGGCAATGCTTCTTCCTGCAGTAGATCATATCCTTCTCGGAGGTTTTGCATTTGGTGCAGTCTTTATGGCAACGGACCCCGTGACAGCAGCTCGTACCGAAACAGGAAAGTATATCTATGGCTTCCTGATCGGGGTGTTTGCTATCCTTATCCGTGCTCTCAACCCCGGTTATCCCGAAGGTATGATGCTTGCGATATTGTTGATGAACTTCTTCGCGCCACTCATTGACTTCTACGTGGTGGACGCCAATGTCCGCATGCGTTCGAAGCGCGCAAACAAGGCCCTCAATAAGACAGTCTAAATCACTAAGCATTTGACGCAACTGTTATGAATAGAAATAGTAATTTATATACGATCACTTATGCTGCAGTGATGGTTATCCTGGTCGCGATAGGGCTTGCTTTTGCATCTCAATCTCTCAAGGGTAATCAACGTAAAAATGAGAATGTAGACAAGATGCAGCAAATCCTCCGAGCTCTCAAAGTCGATGATGCTAAGGCAACTGCCATTACTATGTACAATGAAGTCATCACGGATGCTTTTCTCGTTGATGAGGCCGGTAACATTGTAGAGGGTTCCAACGGTACAGATGAGAAATCCCCTGCATTTACTACCGAACTTAAAGATATGTCAAAGACCGGTCATGCTCCAGTCTTTGTGGCAAATATTAATGGTGTCACGAAGTATGTTTTGGGGCTCTATGGACAAGGTCTATGGGGTCCTATCTGGGGGTATCTTTCTGTTGACGACGACAAGAGTACTGTCTATGGGGTTGACTTCAGCCACGCCAGTGAGACTCCTGGTCTTGGGGCAAAGATCACAGAAACTTTCTTCCGAGATCAGTTTGTCCAAAAGAAGATTTTCTCTGCTGGCGGTACTTATACCAGTGTCTCTGTCGTCAAACCGGGCTCTCACGTGCCTGCAGGAAGAGACTATGTAGATGGTATCTCAGGAAGTACATTGACTTCCAATGGTGTAAACAGCATGCTTTTTGACAGTCTCAAGAAGTACGAACATTTTTTGACTAACAAGAACTAAGATATGGCACTATTTGATAAGAAAAACAAAGAGACCCTTCTCAGTCCTCTCGCAAAGAACAACCCTGTCGTTGTTCAGATGCTCGGGGTGTGTTCGGCACTTGCGGTCACAGCGAGTCTCAAGCCTGCTATCGTCATGGCAGTATCGGTGACTATCGTCATCGGCTTTGCCAACGTGATCATCTCTCTTCTCCGCAACACTATCCCCAGCCGTATCCGTATCATTGTTCAGCTTGTGGTCTGTGCTGCTCTTGTGACGCTTGTAAGCGAAATCCTAAAGGCATATGCTTACGATGTGAGCAAGGAACTCTCAGTCTTTATCGGTCTCATCATCACCAACTGTATTCTCATGGGACGTCTTGAAGCCTTTGCTCTCGGCAACGGTCCGTGGCCTTCATTCCTTGACGGTATCGGTAACGGTCTCGGTTATGGTGTCATCCTCGTTATCGTCGGATTTTTCCGCGAACTTCTTGGTTCGGGTACTCTCCTTGGCTACAACGTCATCCCACAGTCATTCTACGAGATGGGTTATGCCAACAATGGTCTTATGATCCTGCCTCCTATGGCATTGATCATCGTTGCTATCATCATCTGGGTACACAGATCGTATGATAAGGACTTGCAGGAAAATGTCTAAAGTAACTCTATGGTAAAATGATATTAAACAAGATATAAAGATGCAAGAATATCTCAGCTTATTTGTCAAGTCCATCT
>NZ_JAUMXC010000068.1 GCF_030529325.1 Porphyromonas sp.
ATAACTGACGACCCCCCTCTTCGGTTACCTCCTTTTGCCTCACCGTTACCAATCAACAAATCGACTAATGATTTGGTAACGGAACTTCTGCATAAATCCACATTTTCTGCATTTTATTCCTCTGTGTAAAACATAGAGAAATACAGCAAATCCATCTCATTCTCATGTACTTACCTTCTATCCTCTCCCCAATGCTCTTTTCTCGAATAGTTGTATATAAACTTGATGAATGAAGTTGTCTAACTTGATGCGTCAAGTTAGACAACCTTTTTAAGCCCCTTTGAGAGGTGCTGTAACAGACGGGTATAGAAGTGGGGTAAAGAGTGGTTGATCGGGGGTACGCAAACTCCACGCTCCGAGAGGAAACGGGACAAAGGTCTGATAAGTCATGGGAAAGGTGATTCGGAAAGGAATCTGCAAGAAAAGCCTACTCAACGTGAACGGCGTCGGGGTGTGGTACTGTTGCGCTTGGAGGAGTGCGCCTTTGGACGTCCCTTGTCAGATGAACCGCCCTTGTGCTCGGTCTTGGGGCGATGAGAGGGCTGCGCCTGCCCTCCAAAGAGCTTGTCTATGAGGTCGAGACGCCCCATCTTTTTGAGCGAACGGACGATGTGAGGGCGCTCCTCGGGCTTGTACCAAAAGAAATATTGTCTCTGAGCATCCTTGTCATCCTTGGTGATGGCCGTGTAGACTTTTTCGAGTGTGTAAGGGTGATAACCGCTATAATAGATGACCGTGGCGACAGTCATCGGCGTGGGGGTAAAGTCTTGGACTTGCTCGAGCTTGAAATTGAGACTCTTGGTGAGGAGTGCGAGTTCGGCCATGTCTTCGCCCTTGCATCCGGGATGCGAGGAGATAAAGTAAGGGATGAGTTGCTGACGGAGGTTGTGTTTTTCGTTGATGCGGTCAAACTCCCGCTTGAACTTCTTGAAAAGCTCAAAGGAAGGCTTACGCATGAGGTTGAGCACTCTGTCGGAAGTGTGCTCGGGAGCGACCTTGAGACGACCCGAAACGTGCTTGGACACAACCTCTTCGGTGTATTCCGCAGCTGCCTGAGAGAGTCGGGCATCTTTGTACTCGTGCATGAGGAGGTCATAGCGGATCCCACTGCCGATAAAACTCTTCTTGACACCGGGCAGGGCATCTACCTTACGATAGAGTTCGGTGAGCGGACGGTGGTCGGCATTGAGGTTGGGGCAGATATCGGGATGGATGCACGAGGGGCGGAGACAACGCTCACAGGCTTTGAGGTTGCGCCCCTGCATCTTGTACATATTGGCGGACGGACCTCCGAGATCGCTGATATATCCCTTGAAGTCTTCCATACGCGTCAGAGCTTTGACTTCGTTGAGAATAGAGCGTTCGCTACGTGAAGCGATGAACTTTCCCTGATGGGCGGAAATAGTGCAAAACGCACATCCCCCAAAACAGCCCCGGTGCATATTGACCGAGTGCTTGATCATCTCATATGCGGAGATCACCTTGCCCTTGTATCGAGGATGTGGCGTGCGAGTATAGGGAAGATCGAAGGAGCGGTCTATCTCTTCGGTCGTCATGATGGGGTAAGGGGGATTGACAATGATGGTCTCATCCCCTACTCTCTGCAACAGCCTGCGAGCGTGCATGGCATTGCTCTGCTCCTCGATATGACGGAAATTGGCAGCGTACTTTTTCTTGTCCTTGAGACAGTCTTCGTGACTGTTGAGGGTAATATCTCCGTCTTGTGCCGTCACCTGATCGGCAGGGATGGTAAAGGCTATCTGCGGGACGTCTCTCAACTCTGCAACCGAAGCGCCTCTCTCTATGCGTCGGGCAATCTCTACAATGGGAAGCTCTCCCATGCCGTAGATAACGACATCGGCTTCGCTCATCGAGGGCATACCGGGCAGGAGCTTGTCCTGCCAATAGTCATAGTGCGTCAATCGACGCAGGGATGCTTCTATGCCTCCTAAAATAATGGGGGTGTCGGGGAAAAGTTCTCTCAAGATACGGCTGTACACTATACTCGGATAATCGGGGCGCATATCGCTGCGACGGTCGGGGGTATAAGCGTCCTCAGAGCGGAGACGCTTGGCAGCGGTATAGTGGTTGACCATGGAGTCCATATTGCCGGGAGAGACGCCAAAGAAGAGTCGTGGCTTGCCCAACTTCTTGAAGTCTCGGAGATCGTCTCTCCAGTTGGGCTGGGGGATGATGGCGACGCGGTAGCCTGCGGCTTCGAGGGTGCGCCCTATGACCGCAGCGGCGAATGAGGGGTGATCTACGTATGCATCACCACTGAACAGGATGACGTCGAGTTCGTCCCATCCGCGCATTTCCACCTCCTTTTTGGAGATGGGCAACCACCTTTTCAAGTCTTGCCTTTCACTCATCGGGTGCAAAGTTACGATAAAAAATATCGCACAGCCATCAGAGCCTAAGGGAGTTGGGAGAAATAACAAAAAAATCCCTGCATGAGACCTTCCGGACATCATGCAGGGATAAAACTTATAAGATGAGTAATGTTTACTTCTTGAGCGGCTTGAGGGACTTGAAGAAGTCGTTGCCCTTGTCATCGACGAGGATAAAGGCAGGGAAGTCTTCGACCTCGATCTTCCATATAGCTTCCATACCGAGCTCAGGGTATTCTACACACTCGACTTTCCTGATATTGTCTTGAGCAAGGACTGCCGCAGGCCCTCCGATACTTCCGAGATAGAAACCTCCGTACTTCTGGCAGGCATCGGTGACTTGCTGACTGCGGTTACCCTTGGCAATCATGATCAAACTACCGCCATGAGACTGGAACAGATCGACATATGAGTCCATACGGCCTGCTGTCGTAGGCCCGAAGGAGCCCGAAGGCATCCCCTCAGGAGTCTTGGACGGTCCGGCATAGTAGATAGGATGATCTTTGACATACTGTGGCAGACCTTCGCCTCTGTCGATACGCTCTTTGAGCTTGGCGTGAGCGATGTCTCGACCAACGATGATGGTCCCTGAGAGAGAGAGGCGTGTCGCGGTAGGATACTTGGACAGCTCTGCGAGGATCTCAGGCATAGGGCGATTGAGATCTATCTTGATCACCTGTCCTTCAAACCCATTGCGGTACTCTTCGGGGATGAGACGACCCGGCTGTGTCTCCATCTTTTCTATCCATATACCCTTCTTGTTGATCTTGGCCTTGATGTTGCGGTCTGCCGAACAGCTCACACCCATACCTACGGGGCAAGATGCACCGTGACGAGGGAGACGGACGACACGTATATCGTGAGCGAAATACTTACCTCCAAACTGCGCTCCTATACCGAGGTTGTTGGCTTCCTCAAGGAGACGAGCCTCAAGCTCCTTGTCCCTAAAGGCACGACCGCCCTCGTTTCCGGTATCGGGAAGACCGTCATAATACTTGGTGCTGGCGAGCTTGACAGTCTTGAGACAAGTCTCTGCAGATGTACCGCCGATGACAAACGCAATGTGATAAGGTGGGCAGGCTGCCGTACCCAAGGACTTCATCTTCTCGACAAGATACTTGACGAGGGTCTCGGGATTGAGGAGAGCTTTGGTCTCCTGAAAGAGAAATGTCTTGTTGGCCGAGCCTCCGCCCTTTGCTACACAAAGGAACTTGTACTCATCCCCTTCGGTAGCCATGAGATCGATCTGTGCGGGAAGATTGGTCCCGGTATTGATCTCCTTGTACATATCGAGTGGCGCATTCTGAGAATATCTCAGATTGTCTGTCATGTAGGTGTCATAGATACCGTGAGAGAGTGCCTCTTCGTCGTTGCAGTCCGTCCACACGCGCTGCCCCTTCTTGCCAAGGACCATCGCCGTACCTGTATCCTGACAAAACGGAAGCTTGCCAAGGGCGCTGACTTCGGCATTGCGGAGGAAGGTGAGGGCGACAAACTTGTCATTTTCAGAAGACTCAGGATCGGCAAGCACCTTAGCCACCTTTTCCTGGTGATCCTTACGGAGATAAAAAGAGACATCGTGGAAAGCTTGTCGTGCAAGGACACGCAAGCCCTCAGCATCGACTTTGAGAATTTCCTTGCCCTCAAACTCGGAAGTACTCACGTACTGATCCGTAAGGAGGTAATACTCTGTGGTATCCTCTCCGAGGGGGAACATCTCCTGATATTGAAATTCCTTTGTAGGCATATCTTTAGTGAATGTTTGAGTTGTAAATAGAGTGAGTTGTATATCCGAGCCAACCCTCTTGATGTCAGCTCTTAATCACAAATTTAGTCAAAATAATGGATTAACACCCCTAACTGTCGGATAATGATATAAAAGGTCGGTGAAAGGGCCTCCACAGCATATGCGAAAGAAGGTTCGGAGAAAGGGAGTTGGACAGAAGTTTGTATCTTTGTGACCTGAAAAAGAAAGAGATATGACGAGCAAAGCATATTGTACTCATGCCAAAGACATATTGAATACCGGGTTGCCGATCATGCTGGGGCAACTCGGGGTGATCCTTGTGGGCTTCGTCGACAACATCATGGTGGGACACCACAGCACTCTCGAGCTCGCCGCGGCTTCGTTTGTCAACAACTTCATGAACCTTGCCTTCATCTTCGGATTGGGTTTTTCGTACGGTCTCACGCCCCTCATCTCCGCCGCATTTGCAAGCCGAAACGACAAGCTCGGACTCCTGCTCGGCAACAGCCTCCTTGCCAACGGGCTCATCGGGATACTTGTCACCGTGATCATAGCCGTGTTGGGCTTCAATCTCGAGTGGTTTGGACAACCTGACGAACTCACGGAGTACATCCGTCCCTACTATGCGATCCAGACCTGCTCCATCATCATCGTGATGCTCTTCAATGCCTACAAGCAGTATGCGGACAGCATCGATCATGCGACGCTTGCGATGAAAGTCATGCTCACATCCAATGTCCTCAACATCATCCTCAACTATCTCCTCATCTTCGGGAAATGGGGCTTGCCTGAACTCGGGCTTACGGGAGCAGGTATAGCTACCCTCTCCGCACGAGTCTTCTGTCTTGTTGCCATGACGTGGTACATATCTCGTCCAAAGCTCGGTAAGGCCATGTACAATCCTCTGTGTAGAGGACAACAAAGGTACAACAGACAGGCATTTACCCACCTCTTCAGACTCGGGGCGCCGATAGCTCTGCAGATGGGAGTGGAGGCCGCATCGTTCAGCCTTGCAGTGATCATGGTCGGCTGGTTGGGATCGCTCGAACTCGCAGCACATCAGATCATTGCAGTCATATCGACATTGGGCTTCATGATCTTTTACGGACTGTCTTCGGCAGTGACCATACGCATGAGCAGGTACTACGAAGTAGGTGACATACAGAGGATAAGGGCGACCGTCTTCACGGGTCTTACCCTGCAGTTGATCATGGCTTCGAGCCTGGTGCTGGTACTGCTCTTCACCCGACACTTCATCGGCAGGATATTTACCGAAGATGCGGAAGTCGTATCGATCGTGGCAACGCTCTGTATCCCCGTGATGATCTATCAGTACGGAGATGTATTGCAGATACTTTTTGCCAATGCCTTACGAGGTCTGAGAGATGTCTCTTTCACGGCCGTCAGTGCCGTAATATGCCACATCCCCCTTGCGCTGGGATTGGTGTATGTACTGGCCTTTCCCATGGGATTGGGAGTGCTGGGGGTATGGATGGCTTTCCCGGTCAGTCTCACCACGCTTGGAGTGACGCTGTACTTCCGCTACCGCAAAGTCATGAGACAACTTGAAGCCCAAAAGAGCTAAAAAAGGCTTCCGTACAGAGCTATATCTACGCAAGTCCCCTCCGAAAGACTCTCCTCATCCCTCTTCCAACAAGCTCATCAAAGACTAAAAAAGCAACTCCTCGTATGTATATCGGGAATATGTCGGAATACATACGAGGGGTTGCCTTGTGATGGTGAAGTGTACCGCTCAGTCTTCGTCGTGCGCGGCATCGAGTGCTATCTCAAGCACTTCTCTGAACATCTCTCCCTCCCTATCCTCATCGGCCTCAAACGAGAGAGGGAACTGTGGCAAGTCGGCAAGGGCGGCATTGAGGGTCTCTCCGAAAGCTTTAAGGTTGCGGGTATAGAAACACCATTCTTTCAAGCCCTCTCCGGTAGAGACATAAGCGAGAAGGGCTAGTTTGTTGCGCTCCATAGGTGGTCGCAAAGCTTCTTCAAAGGCTTCCATCTGAGCTCCGACAGCTTCCTGAGGCATACCCTTTCCGTCGCCCTCGTAAGCCCAACGCACCTCTATCCGATAGGGATATTTGCCGGTTTCCAAGTGAGGCAGGAGTTCTTTACGAACAAGGAGAAAACGCATCTTGTCCGGATCATGCTCGCCCTCGAGGAGGACAGTGATCATCTCATCATTGACTTTTGCCATAGGTTGAAGTTTATAGTTTGGGGGGATTGAGGGTTTGTGCAGCTGTATCTCTACGATAGTGAGCCAGCTGTATCGCATTGACGACATTTTGCCATATCACGTAGAAAGAAGGGATGACAGATACCACGGGATTCATAAACGTGAGAGCCATCCATATCGCAAGCACGGTATTTTTCTGTCCGAGAGCCTGACCGCTATTGACGGCAAGGATGCCCATGACTTTGCCTGTCTTTCGTCCGATAACAAACAGCAGGAGGCAAACGACAAAGACGCTCAAGGCGATGATGGTACCGTATCTGAGATCGAGCTCTTGGTGCTCTTTGAAGAAGCGTATGGTGTTGGAAGTGATGATGACGAGGGAAAAACACCAAAAGTAGAATGTCCAACCGGCTCTCTTGGAAAGGGCATCATGGATCCGAGGCATCCTATACCTCAGCCCCCAAATAAGCACGATAGGCATGATGAGGAGGAGGGAAACCTTGGAGAGAATCTGCATCACTGTGGCGAGATAGCCAAGTCCGGTATCGGGATAGAGCGAAGAGAGCAAAGGTGGTGCAAGGAGACTCATGGTCACATTGCCGATGATGAGAGAAGCAATGATAAAGCCCATACTGCCACCCATCATCGCCGTGATGACGGAGGCCGAGACAGCTGTCGGCGTAAGGATGATAAGTGCCAATCCCTGTGCCAAAATCTCGTCCCAAATCCTTAGGAGAAAATAGGCTCCGACCCCGAAGACCCACTGGATCACAAAGAGAACGATGTGCACCCTCGACATCTTGACATCGGACGGAGCTATACGAGTGTAGCTCAGCGACAGCATGATGAACATGATGTATGGCAGCAAGAAAGCCAATCTGTAGGCCCATGGGGAGAGGAAGACTCCTACAACCATGGACCACAGGAGTGCATAGTCTTTGAATATCCGAGAGACATGCATAGGGATCGGACTGAGCATAAATAAGATAATACAAGAAGAGACCCGACCCAAGTATATCCGGGTCGGGTCTCTCATCTACTTTTGTTTCAGTTGTCTCGCAGGGATTCGAACCCCGAATTAAAGAGCCAGAATCTTTCGTGTTA
>NZ_JAUMXC010000069.1 GCF_030529325.1 Porphyromonas sp.
CGACAACCCCGAGAGCTTCACCCGGGACCTTTACGAACAGGTTTACCGCTTGCATCCTTCACATATATTATTTGAGAACATATAGTAAACTCTCTCCCTCCTTTTATCTGATTTTTGGAAAGCGGCTCGAGAACATCATCCCATAGATCATTTTTCCCTATCTTATGAGTGTGTATTTGTAGCCTTTCCGGTACACTCTTTCCGTCTTTTTATTGCAAAAACAAGGTCGCCCGAATAGCTGAAATCAGACAAAAATGAAATAAGAGAAAAAACTCAGAAATAAGTATTGCAAATACATTTTTTATCAATACATTTGTGTGTCCCTTAACGGAGACAAGTATTGAAAATAATGAAATCAATTTATTTAATTCATTAACTTATATAATACAAGATGAAAACCCAAGAAATCTTGTCTGCATTAGAAGCGAGACACCCAGGTGAGTCTGAGTATCTACAAGCGGTAAGAGAAGTCCTCTTGTCGATTGAAGAAGTGTACAACCAACACCCAGAGTTTGAAAAAGCTAAGATCATCGAACGCATGGTCGAGCCGGATCGTGTCTTCACATTCCGTGTGCCCTGGGTAGACGACAATGGTGAAGTACACGTAAACATCGGTTACCGTGTACAGTTCAACAACTGCATCGGTCCTTACAAAGGTGGTATCCGCTTCCATCCTTCAGTAAACCTTTCAATCCTCAAGTTCCTCGGATTTGAGCAAACATTCAAAAACGCTCTCACTACTCTTCCTATGGGTGGTGGTAAAGGTGGTGCTGACTTCTCTCCTAAGGGTCGTACAGATGGCGAAATCATGAGATTCTGCCAATCATTCATCACAGAGCTTTGGAGAAACATCGGTCCTGACACAGACGTCCCTGCAGGTGATATCGGTGTAGGAGGTCGTGAAGTTGCTTACATGTACGGTATGTACCGCAAACTCGCTCGCGAAAATACAGGCACATTCACAGGTAAGGGTATGACTTTCGGTGGATCTATCCTCCGTCCTGAAGCTACGGGTTACGGTGCTATCTACTTCCTTGACCAACTCCTCGCTACACACAACCACAGCTTGAAGGGCAAGACTGTAGCCATCTCCGGTTTCGGTAACGTTGCTTGGGGTGCTGCTGCTAAGGCTACTGAGCTTGGTGCCAAGGTGGTGACTATCTCCGGTCCTGACGGTTACGTTTACGACGAAAACGGTATCAGCGGCGAAAAGATCGACTATATGCTCGAACTCCGCAACAGCGGTAACGACATCGTAGCTCCTTACGCTGAAAAGTACGGAGCTAAGTTCTTCGCAGGCAAGAAGCCATGGGAACAAAAGGTAGACATCGCTCTTCCTTGTGCTACTCAAAACGAGCTTAACCTCGAAGATGCTAAGCAACTCGAAGCAAACGGTACTCTCTGCGTATGCGAAGTGTCTAACATGGGTTGCACAGCAGAAGCATCTGAATACTTCGTTGAAAAGAAGATCCTCTTCGCTCCGGGTAAGGCAGTGAACGCGGGTGGTGTTGCTACATCAGGTCTCGAAATGACACAAAACGCAATGCACATCTCTTGGACAGCTGAAGAAGTTGACGCTAAACTACACCAAATCATGAGCGACATCCACAATCAATGTGTTGAGTTCGGTCGTGAAGGTGACTACATCAACTACGTGAAGGGTGCAAACATCGCAGGCTTCATGAAAGTTGCACGTGCAATGCTCGAACAAGGTATCGTCTAATCTTTGTTAGGACAACCTTTTCCGCATATACAGGACGAGTGCCTGAGGTTCACCCCTCAGAGCACTCGTTTTCTTTACCCCTTCACATGCACCCAAAACGCGTTTTGGGAGCAGTATCTCCTTGAGGGTCTCATAGCCCCAATCTTGATCCTGACAAAGACAAGCATCACAGACATAGCAAAAAAAAGAGTGGCGCAAGAGTGTGGCACATTGGAGAGATGATGTTATCTTTGTATTATAGGCTGTTTGGGCAAAACACCTATCAGAAAAGGGTTGCACATTAATTTTGCACGACGATAAGGTATGTCACATATCAACTTCATCAGCAGTAAGCGCAGGACAGTTCGCAGGTTTTTAGGAGGCTCGATAGAGCCGGATGCGCTGAGAGATATATTGGAGACTGCGCTCAAAGCACCTACGGCACGGAATCGTAGAGCAACTTACTTTGTCGTGATAGAAGATAAGGAAAAACTCAACCGGCTCTCACAATGCAAACCGACAGGAGCCTCAGCAATCGGAGCAGGAGCACTTGCCATAGCGGTATGCTCGGATACGACTCGGGCAGCGCGCCCGTATGTGGACTGCGCGATAGCAGCATCATACATACAGCTGGCGGTGACGGATCTGGACTTGGGTTCTTGTTGGGTGCATGTCAATGATTCGCTCGGTGCAGAGGCCTTCGTAAAGGCAGAACTCGGAATACCCAAGGACGATGCTGTACTTTGCCTCATAGCCATAGGGATACCCAAAGATGAAGATCTCGAGCCTCGCAAGGAAGAAATAGAGTGGGAAAGAGTCTTTATAGACCATTTTGAAGATCGCAACATAACACCCGGACATGAATAATCACACATTCGTCATCGTAGGAAGTGGCAGGGTCGCCACACATCTCTCCAAAGCATTAAAGGCCGTGGGGATGCGATGCGTCGGTGTGCACAGCAGGACAAAGGAGAACGCAGATACCCTTGCCAGAGAACTGAGGAGTAAAGCGATAGAAACAATAGAAGGGGTGTGGGCTGTGGATACGGACTTCGTCCTCCTGGCGGTGAGTGACAATGCTCTGCTGACTCTCGCCAAGACAATACCTGAAAACTATCTCCATGTGGTACTGCACACGTCCGGCAGTACATCGGCAGATGTCCTTGGCAAGGCGAAGCACCACGGTGTACTCTATCCACTGCAGACGTTCAGTAAGGAAAGAGAGTTGAAGGCCGCAGAGATTCCGTTTTTCCTTGAAAGCTCTTCACCCGAAAGTAAAGACATGTTACTATCCATCGTCTCAGCACTTGGTACTCGACAGACAACATGGTGTGACAGTGCATCTCGCAGACAGATCCACTTGGCTGCTGTCTTTGCCTGCAACTTCGTCAATCATATGTACACTCTGGCCTACGAGGTGATGGAGACTGCAAAACTTGACCCAAGTACTCTCATACCGCTGATGAAGGAGACTTTGGCAAAACTTGAAACGATGCATCCCGCAGAGGGACAGACCGGACCGGCATCAAGATGTGACACCGCAACGATGGAAAACCATGTAAAACTACTGAAAGCACAACCGGACTTGGCAAAACTCTACGAGGAGATAAATCGCTCGATAATAAATAAACATACCAAAAGAAAGGATTCACAATGAGCAAACTGAGTATAAATATTTCGGCATTTGAGGCCGTCATCTTTGATGTGGATGGTGTGCTATCACAGATTACCATACCGATGGGCTCGGATGGAGTCCCCCAGCGTACACTGAATGTACGTGATGGCTATGCCATAAAGATGGCAATAGAAAAAGGAATCACCCTGGGGATCATCTCCGGGGGCTACTCGGAAGCTCTACCCAAAAGATACGAAGGGCTCGGGATGAAACACATCTACATGGGTATCCCATACAAGATAGAAGCTCTGAGGGACTTTATCCAGAAGACCGGCATACCTGCCGAACGCATCATCTATGTGGGAGACGATCTGCCGGACATAGAGGTAATGAAGTATTGCGGATTCTGCGTCGCTCCTGCCGATGCTGCTCCGGAAGTGAAAGCGATAGCCAACTATATCTCTCCTGTAAGTGGGGGAATGGGTGTGGCACGAGACATCCTTGAGGAACTCCTTAAAGTAAAAAACTTATGGATGAATGAGACCGCTTTCGGGTGGTGAAACATTCTTCAAAAATTATGATGAAAGCCCCCATAAATTCGCTCCTGAACGGTCGTAGGATCGTCCTCGGGTCACAGTCTCCACGTCGGATACAGCTACTTAACGAACTTGGGGTGGATGTGGATGTACGCCCTCCCGACATAGATGAGACCTATCCCGACACATTGGAAAAAGCTGAGGTACCTGTCTATCTTTCTCAGTTGAAAGCCGAACACCTCCTCCCTACCCTTGCCGAAAACGAGATACTGATCACAGCAGATACGGTGGTGCTCTTGGAAAATGACCTTTTGGGTAAGCCCGCAGACCTCGATGATGCTCGTGACAGCCTAAGACGCCTCAGTGGCAAAACAAATACCGTCATCACGGGTTATGTAATCATGGATGCTCATGGTGCGATCACAAAAGGCAAAGCAACAAGCAAAATACGCTTTGCGCCCCTCGAAGAGCAGGAGATAGACTACTATATACAACGCTGCGAAGTTTTAGACAAAGCAGGCTCCTACGGTGTGCAAGATTGGATAGGCCTCATAGCCGTCGAAGAGATAGAGGGCTCCTACAATAATATCATAGGTCTGCCAACAGCACTCATTTACAGAGATCTCAAGGCGTTCTTGGCAAGATCATAAGACAGATAAAACAATAATACTACTCATATGACACAAAAGAAGAAATATGACAAGGAGTACCTTAAACTCCTTTCCAAACAATTCCCCACAGCAACATCCGCAGCGACAGAGATCATCAATCTGCAAGCTATACTTAGTCTGCCAAAGGGGACCGAACACTTCCTCGCAGATATCCATGGCGAACATGAGGCATTTAAGCACGTATTGCAAAACGCATCCGGTAGCATTCGTCGCAAGGTGGATGAGCTTTTCGGGACATCGGTACGCCAAGATGAAAAGAGAGAGCTATGCACACTGATATACTACCCCAATGAGGTGATGGATGTAATACGCAAGCGAGAGGCAAATATCGAAGACTGGTACATGGTCGTCCTGAACCAGTTGGTACAAGTCTGTCGTAAGGCGGGCGAAAAGTACACACGTAGTAAGGTACGCAAGTCTTTGCCCTCAAAGTACAGTTACATCATACAAGAGCTCCTTCACGAAGATGCGACCAACACGCACAAGACAATGTACTACCAAAGCATCTTCAACTCAATCATACAGACCGGCAAAGCCGAAGACTTCATTGTTGCTATATGCAAGACCATCAAAAGGCTTGTCATCGACAAACTACACATCGTCGGAGACATCTATGACAGAGGTCCGGGAGCGCATCACATCATGGATACACTCGACAGTTACCACAACTGGGATATGCAGTGGGGTAATCATGATATGGTATGGATGGGAGCAGCCTGCGGTAATGCAGCCTCAATGGCAAATGTCATGCGTATCTCCCTACGCTATGCCAACCTCAACACCATTGAAGATGGTTACGGCATCAACCTCTTGCCTCTTGCACGCTTTGCGATGAAGACTTACGCTGATGATCCATGTACGGTCTTCATGCCTAAGTTGGCAACTGCCGACAGAGTCTATGACGAAGGCAGTGTATACCTATTGGCTCAGATGCACAAAGCGATCTCCATCATACAATTCAAGCTCGAGTACCAGATCATCCAACGTCACCCTGAGTACAAGATGGAGGGGCGTAATCTCCTTCACCTGATAGACAAGGAAGCCGGGACGATCACCTTACCATCGGGCGGTACTTACCCACTGTTAGATAAAAACTTCCCTACGATCGATCCGAAAGACCCATATGCTCTCACTGAAGAAGAGCAAAGTGTCGTCGATCGCCTCATGGACAATTTCCGCAGCAGTGAAAAGCTCCAGCACCACATCGGTCTGATGTATAAGTACGGCAGTATGGTCCTTACCATGAATGATAACCTCCTTTATCACGCCTCTGTCCCCCTCAACGAAGACCGTTCATTCAGAGCTGTGGAGATCGAAGGGAAGAAGTACGCAGGAAAGGCTCTATACGAAAAGATCGACAGTATCGTGCGAGAAGCACACGTAGGACGCAAAAAAGGCTCCAAGCTCAAGAAGCAGTCTGCCATCGACTTTATGTGGTATCTCTGGTGTGGACCGGACTCTCCACTCTTTGACAAAGATGCGATGACGACACTTGAGCGTTACTTCATCGAGGACAAAGAGACACACAAGGAAAACAAGGGTTACTACTTCATCTATCGTAAAGAAGAAGAGATGTGCAACACCATCCTCCAAGAGTTTGGTCTTGCCGGCCCTGACTGCCACATCATCAATGGACACGTCCCTGTAAAAGCCATCAAGGGCGAACAACCAATACAAGCCGGTGGACGTATGGTACTTATCGATGGAGGGTTCAGCCACGCTTACCAAAAGAGTACCGGTATTGCAGGCTATACGCTCATCTACAATTCTCACGGACTTCATCTCGTTCAGCACGAACCATTTAGCTCGACCAAAGAAGCTATTGAAAACATGGACGACATTCAGAGCTCCACAGTGGTCAAGACCAGCTCGAGCCACCGTATCCTTGTTGCCGACACTGACAACGGCAAGATACTCCAAGGCGAAGTAGATGCCCTCACAGCTCTTCTCGAAGCATATAAATACGGGAAGATCTAATCAAGTAGGTATATAACGACAAAAAGCAACGGCTCTTTGAGAAATTCTCAAAGATCCGTTTTTCTATCTAATAATCAATATATTAAAGAACAACTAATCAAAAACAGCAACTACCTAATCAAAAATATTTAGCCCCAAATTGAAATTTTTATACCTACTTATAGGTATATATAGAAATATAGCTGTATATTTGCAGTGTAATTAGGAGTCAATAATAACGCTCCAAACAGAAGGAGAAATTAACAAACTAAATAACTCATAAACTCATAACATTATGGCACACGTAATTTCTGACAGCTGCGTAGCATGCGGTTCTTGCATCGACGAATGTCCAGTATCTGCAATCTCTGAAGGCGATATCTACATAATCGACGCTGATGCTTGCATCGACTGTGGTGCTTGCGCCGGAGTATGCCCTTCTGAGGCTATCTCAGCACAGTAAGCTAAAAAGAGAACTAAAACAACACTCACTCTTGAATTTAGGGCGATGTATCTTCCGATAGATACATCGCCTTTTTATTTTTCGTCTATACGGAGTGCCACCGAGGACAAAAACGGTGAGCGATTCACTTTAAGGCTCCACAATTTTTCAAAAAAAAGGAAGAGGATAAAAAAGTAACCTCAAAGGATTCTCCTCGATAGATACCTAAACATCACAAAGAAATACACCCATCACAAAAGGCAATAAAAAAGAGGACTAAAATCAACATAATGTCGACTTCAGTCCTCTTTTTGTGGGCCCTGACGGATTCGAACCGCCGACCCTCTGCTTGTAAGGCAGATGCTCTAAACCAGCTGAGCTAAGAGCCCGATTGT
>NZ_JAUMXC010000070.1 GCF_030529325.1 Porphyromonas sp.
ACCTGATTTTTTTGACTTAAAAACTAAAATAGCAGGGGATATACTTCAAAAATTCTCACAATATCAAATGCCGTTGGTAATCGTTGGAGATTTTTCCAAGTATAAGAGCAAGAGCCTGAATGACTTTATTTTTGAATGCAACAAAGGTAAACAGATCAATTTTGTCAGAGATTTAGGCAGTGCTTTGTAAAGTGCATGATTGTAGAATTTAACCCTGACAGTAAACCAAGAACATCTGAACTCCTCGATTCTCTGCCGAAAGTATTGGAGAGAGCTTCTTTCTCTAACAGTTGCTCGGGTCTAAAAACAAGTGCTTGTAGGAGGCGGGCAAAAAGGTTGTCTAACTTAACGAATCAAGTTGTCTAACTTGATCTCGCAGGTTCTATATCTCTTTCGAGTAGTTCGGTCGCTTTACCCTTGATAGTAGGGAAATGTGTTGTAGTATAGGTGTTTGACAACTTCCGATGGTATGAGGTTGGCGTGTTGACAGTTTTCCCTGTCGAGATGCATTGGAAACAAAAAACAGGAGCGCAGAGTCATAAGGCGACTGCGCTCCTGTTTTATTTCTTTCGGTGAGGTCTGTTTTGGGTTAAATCCCCTCTTACTCTATGTCAAAAGTGATGCCCTCTCTTTCAGGAAAAAGTAATCGGATATTGTACTTGTCGCATAGTGCCGATAGCTCAGGGGCATGCTTGGGCTTTCCGTTGAGGTGCATAGGTGCGAGATACCGACATGGAGCTATTTCTAAAAATTGCTTCAGCCCCTTCAGGTAGTCTTTCCCAAGTCGGTAATCGGTTGGGAACATCAAGAGCTCGGGAGCTATCGGATGACGCCCGAATCGCTCCAACTCTTCTCTGTAAGCCGTCTCATAGAGGTTGATATAGTAGTCGTTGGCTTCTTCGTTCCAATGCCAGTTGTTGAGATCTCCGGCATGAAAGAGGGTAAAGGATGGCCGGTCATTTGGCACCTTTATCTCTACATAAAACGACCCTCCCAGATCTGTCGACCCATAAGCCCGTCCACAGATGTGCTTATCGACGGAGAAGCTTTCCTCGGTGTCCACAAAGAGTACTTGTGCCGACTGCTTCTTCGGTACCGCGTCGGCTACCTCACTGTGGAAAATATATCTGATCGGACGATCGCCTACCGGTAGATCAAAGACCTTGCGCGAGAAGTGATCTCCGTGAGAGTGTGTACAGAAGATATATAGCGGATCCCCGGGGCGGGGGAGGATTTCCCCCAATGAGGGAGCATCCACAGAGTCTCGGTAGTAGTCGAACAGGATATATCTGTCGCCGGTATCGATGAGATATGAGCTATGTCCGATAAATGTCAGTTTCAATTTCTTAGTCTTTTATGCGATTCGGTTGATAATGCACTTTTCACATAGAGGAGTCTTTGCCACGAGTGGCTGTATGGCTGCTTTCATGGCTTCGTAACTGTCTCCGTAGAAGTAAAGCGAGGTATAGTGTTCGCCGTTGTGAAAACCATAATAATATCCCTTTCCGTTCATTGCTTTTTCGAGAGCCTCACATACCTTGTCGATGTCGGAGCTGCGGTACACTTCTTGGGGCAGATCCACGGCATTGAGAGCGATCTCCAGACCTTCGGTTTCTCCTATTTCTGTCGACTTTTCACTGTTCGTCGCAGGATAATGGTGCGTTATTTTTGACCCTTTCGGGATGATGAGATTGTCTTTGAGGTAAGCGAGCAGACGGCTGAGGGCCTTGGTGTGCTTGTCAAAGAGTGCGATCTCTATGCTGCAAGTTGCTACGGAACCATCCTTGGCGAGGGTAAAGGAACTGTTGTCTCCGACAAATCCCAGCCCTTCTTCTTCGAGCATCATGTCGATGACATCCTCGACGGCAGCACGTGTCTCTTCGTCGAGTTTGGCATTTAGGATGAGGGTATGGATCGAGTATTCTTCGGCAGTTATGGAGTCTGATTGGAAGTCTTTCTCTTGTGTCATTGGGATTATGGATGTTTGGTGAGTTAGGCAAAAAGTTCTTGTAGCACTCCGGGAGACTTGAGATGGGCTATACCGGGGAAGTGGTGGTCAAAGTAGTGGAGTAGGAGAGAGAGAAGTTTATTCCGCCCGTCCCTACCTATGGACAATGCCTCTCGTCGGGCTACGGTGAGTAGTTGGTGAAAGAGATATGATGCTTCGGCAAGCTCTGCTTCCTGACGACTCATCGCAGGTCTGAATCTCCCCTCATTGCAGCAGAGTATGTCTCCCTGTCTGTAGCCCTCCGTATCCGGCATGATACCCAACCGCCAACTTAGTTCGCCCATGAAATACAGATGAAAAGAGGCAAGACTCTGCCCATCTACATGTCCCATATGTCTGATCTCATCTGAGATGAATTGAAACAGGCTCGGGTCTCTTTCACCGGCTCGTAATATCCGATCGAGCAATTCTGCAATAAATAAGGCAATGGCATTGGCTACCGGATCTATCGAAGGCCGTGTCGGGATATGGAGTATGGTTGCTTCCCGGATCCGTTGGATGTCCTTGTTGGGACGATGATCTGTCGTGAGTTGGAGTATGCTGAGGGGTAAAAAAAGAGCTCTCGAAGCTCCGGATTTACGCCCGGAGCTTCGAGAGACCAAGTAAGATGTGGAGCCAAATTGCTCCGTATATGTGTGCACTATGCTATTGGTGTCAGAGTATCGCACCGCTTTGAGGACCACGGCGGGAGTATCTGTCAACATAGTGATTACAGTTGTGTTGCTGTTTTTGTTAGCTTATCGCATCACACTGCCGCAAGGACATGGACGAGCAAGTCCCAAGTCTTTGCCACGGATGGGATGTTTACCTTTTCGTCAGGAGAGTGTGGGTGAGCAATCGTAGGCCCGAAAGAGATCATCTCCATGTCAGGCATCACACCTTGGATGATACCGCACTCAAGTCCTGCGTGCATGACTTTGACGGCAGGGCGGGTGTTGTACAACTTTTCGTACGTGTCACACATCACTTCAAGGATGTACGAGTGTGCGTTGGGTTGCCAGCCGTTATATGGAGCATCAAAGTCTACCTTTGCACCGATGATCGCAAAGGTACTCTCGATAGAGGATGCTACCATGTACTTACGTGTCTCGGACGAACTGCGGGTGAGAAACTTCACCTCCAACTTGCCATCTCTCAATTTTACAAACGCAAGACTTGAAGACGCCTCTACGGTACCGGGGAAGTCTGACAAGTAGGTGATCACACCGTTTTGGCATGCTTCGATAGCGTGGATGACATTGTTGCTGATGACATCGGGTACGATGGTCTTCGGCATCTCATGCTCCTCTGCTACAAACTTGATACCTTCCTCTATACCTGCATATTCCTTGTTGTATAGATCTTCGAAGTCGCTGACCATTTCCCATAGAGCGCCTGCGTTTTCCTTTTGTACGGTGACAAGTGCTGTTGCCTCACGAGGGATGGCATTGCGAAGAGAACCGCCCTCTGCCCAAGCGACGCAGATCGAAAGTTCTTCGACTGCTTTTTTGAGGAATCTGAACATCATCTTGTTGGCATTGCCTCTTCCCAAATGGATGTCTACTCCGGAGTGTCCTCCCTTGAGACCCGATAGCTTCAACAATACGGCTACATCCCCCTCCGGAGCGGGTTCTTCGTCTTTGTACTCGAGAGAGACGTTGATGTCCACCCCTCCGGCACAACCGATGAATAGTTCGCCCTCTTCTTCGGAGTCAAGATTGAGGAGAATATCACCCTTGGAAAATCCCGGCTTGAGCCCGAATGCTCCGACCATACCTACCTCTTCATCGATGGTGAATAGAGCCTCGATAGGCCCGTGTACAAGAGACTTGTCCGCCATTACGGCAAGAGCCATGGCTGCACCGATACCGTTGTCTGCTCCGAGGGTGGTCTCCTTAGCTTTGACCCAGTCGCCATCTATCCATGGCTGGATAGGATCTTTGGTGAAATCGTGGGCGACGTGGCTGTTCTTTTGTGGAACCATGTCCAAGTGAGCCTGCATGGTGACGATCTTACGATCTTCCATGCCCGGAGTGGCAGGTTTTCGGATGATTACATTGCCGACTTCGTCGGTCAAGGTTTCGAGTCCGAGCTCTTTCCCTACACGTTCGACATAGGCACACACTTCCTTTGCCTGTCCTGTAGGGCGAGGTATCTGAGTAAGGTCATAGAAGTAGTTCCACACAGACCGGGGATTTAGATCTTTGATTTCTTGTGACATGTTTTTTTTGAAACTTAATTATATTGTATATTGTGGAATAAGTAGTGGCAGGGTATGCTACCGTCGCAACCCTTATCTTGCGCTAAGATACTTATTTTCTTAAGATTCGACCTAATTCGGGTAGAATATTTTTGGTTAAAGTCTTGCTAAACGCTCTACTTCATTTGGTGTCAGAGCTATTTGTTCTTCCGATGTGATGTGCCAAAGATATAGAAAGTCCCAAATCAAGTTGTCTAACTTGATGAATCCTCGTGCCTACCTTGACGCGTCAAGGTAGGCACCTTTTTTTGAGAGGGAGATAATGAGCTTGTAGTCTTGGATCTCTGCTATGCTTGCTGATGAAATAATGTACTTGTCAATAAGTGCTTGAGGAATGAGAAAAAAATGGTACTTTTGGAAGAATAACACCTTATACATATTTAGAGTAGATGAGGATGATTTTGAAGTTGTTATTGTCGATAGTATTATGTGTCTCATCCGTCTGTGGTGTCGATGCTTTCGCAAGGGACCGCAACGGACGTTTTGTTGTGGTCATAGATCCCGGTCACGGAGGGCGCGACAGTGGTGCGCTCGGTCGGAAGACAAATGAGAAGACCGTCAATCTTAACGTGTCTCTCAAGGTCGGGGAGTATCTGAAGTCCATGAACCCCAATATCGTCATCCACTACACGCGCAGGAAGGATGTCTTTATAGGTCTTAATGAGCGGGCGGACTTTGCCAATGATAAAAAAGCAGATCTTTTTGTCTCTGTGCATGCCAATTCGGCGGGATTGAAAAATACCAAAGCTCGGGGAACAGAGACCTATGTCCTCGGTCTTGCCCGTACGGCCGAAAACCTTGCTGTTGCAATGAAGGAGAACGCTGCGATCCTCAAGGAGGACAACTATACTCAGAAGTATGAGGGTTTTGACCCCAATTCGACCGAGTCTTATATCATCTTTGAATTCATGCAAAACAAGCACCTCCAGAGCAGTCTGGATCTCGCTCAGAAAGTCCACAAGGGACTTGTCGGGAGGGGGCTTTACAATAGAGGGGTGCGCCAGGCCGGTTTCCTGGTCTTGCGTCGTACCTCGATGCCGAGTATCCTTATCGAATTGGGCTTCATCACCAATCCCTCGGACGAGGCCTATATGGCTTCGAGCAAAGGCGTTGATGAGATGGGCCGAAGCATAGCGCAGGCAATAGCTGCATATGCCGACAAGATATGCTCAAGAGATGGAAATGTCGCTGCCTCCTCTCGTGCCGTCGAGACCGCTGCGGAGCCCGAGCCGGTTATTGCCCAAGAGGAGGTGTCTGTACCTGCCGATGAAGAGGTCATAAACACCACTTCTAAGGGGAAAGTGACTTACCGGGTGCAGATATATGCGAGTGATAAGAGGATCAAAAGCTCCGCTCCCGTCTTCAAGGGATATCGGAAGCATCTCATGTCCTACACAGAAAAAGGAATGTACAAGTATACCCTCTATGATGTCGACGATATAGAGGAGGCGAAACGTCTGCAAAAGCAGTTGAGCAAAAAGTACAAAGGGTGCTTTGTCGTCAAGTTTGTCGATGGTAAGAAAGTATAATTGTATCTTTGTCTCAGAGATTCACGAAAAAAAACTGTATAAATCATCATAAACCATTAAGGGAAGTATGCCAACCGAATTATCTAAGCGTAAGAAACTTTTATCCATAGGAGGGACAGCGATTGTTGCACTCTTGTTGTTTTACTTTGGGTTCAACTTTTTGAAAGGGACCAATATCTTTGAACGTACGACAGCTTACTATGTGACCTTTGAAAATCTCAAGGATGTGACTAAGTCTACTCCGGTCTCCATGGATGGTTATCGTATAGGACTCGTGCGCAATCTCAAATTTGATTACGAGGGACTCAAGGGGGTTACTGCCGAGCTTGCCCTTGATCGAAATGTCAGGATACCTGTCGGTAGTAAGGTTATTATCAAGGGAAATCCTCTCAGCGGTGCGGAGTTGGCGATAGCAAAGCCAAAGGTGTATTCTGATTTTCATAAGCCTGAGGATACCTTGGTGGCTTTCTCTTCGGGAGACCTTATGTCTCAGGTTTCCGATGACTTGCTTCCGGCCATCGCAGGACTTTTGAACAAGATGGACACCATGCTCTATAGCTTCGACAACTTGATCAATAACCCGAATATCCACACGGTATTCAGAGAAGTTGCTGCTGCGTCCGAAAATCTCAATGCCTCGACTCGAGCTATGAGAGCGATTATGACCAACAAGGTCCCCGCAATCGTAGGTAATGTTGAAACTTTGAGTAATAATGTGAGTTCCCTCTCAGATAGACTTGTGAGAGCGGATATTGACAGCGTTGCTTTGAGGCTCAACAGGGTACTCCTCGAGACAGAAGCTCTGTCAAGACGGTTCAACTCCAAGGATAATAGCCTCGGGCTTCTCCTCAACGACAAGACTCTCTTCGAGAGCGTGTACAAAGCGACCCGATCGGCCGATACACTCCTCATGGATCTCAAACAAAATCCTAAGAGATACGTCCACTTCTCTATATTCTAAAGAAGTCGGTCCGCCCAATCGCTTAAAAAGATTAAACCAAATCCCGGTGCTGATTGAGAGTTCAGCATCGGGATTTGTGTTTTTTTGATAAGCTCTCTTTTCAATCTGCATGACTTTGTCTCCATTTGGGCTTTAGATGTTTGAAAGTTTGCAGTATTTTGGAATTTGTTTTGAATTGATTTTTTTTCTCGTATATATTTATTGTGTCCGCATGGTAACGATACAAAGAAATTATACTTTGGTTTGATTTTTTTCTTTGGTTCTCTATTGTGAGAATAAAAAATCTTTGTACCTTTGCAATCACTTTGCAAGAGCAAGG
>NZ_JAUMXC010000071.1 GCF_030529325.1 Porphyromonas sp.
TTACTATTTATTTGATGCTCTTTTATGAGCGTAATTACTTCACTTCTTCGAAGTCGGCATCTTGGACATCGTCCTTGGTTGAGGATTGTGAGCCGGCGTCGGGGCCGGGTTGTGCGCCGCTCATGTCGGGACCTTGTTGGCTGTACATCTCTTGTGACATCGCTTGAAGGAGGGTGTTGAGCTCGTTCATTGCGCTGTCGATAGCTGAGATGTCTTGTGCCTTGTGGGCGTCTTTGAGCTTGCCGAGGGCTGCTTCGATAGGAGCTTTCTTGTCAGCAGGGATCTTGTCGCCAAGTTCGTTGAGTTGCTTTTCTGTCTGGAAGATGACAGAGTCCGCTTGGTTGATCTTGTCGATGCGTTCCTTTTCCTTCTTGTCTGCTTCTGCGTTGGCAGCCGCTTCGTCCTTCATGCGCTTGATCTCCTCTTCGCTGAGACCGCTTGATGCTTCGATACGGATCTTTTGTTCCTTACCTGTGCCCTTATCTCTTGCCGAAACATTGACGATACCGTTGGCATCGATGTCGAATGTCACTTCGATCTGAGGTACACCACGCATTGCTGCAGGGATGCCGTCGAGGTTGAAACGACCGAGAGACTTATTGTCCTTAGCGAGTGGACGCTCACCTTGGAGGACGTGGATCTCTACGGAAGGCTGGTTGTCTGCCGCTGTTGTGAAGACTTCGGACTTCTTTGTAGGGATGGTTGTGTTCGCTTCGATGAGGCGAGTCATCACGCCACCCATTGTCTCGATACCGAGTGAAAGAGGTGTGACGTCGAGAAGGAGGACATCCTTGACATCTCCGCTGAGGACACCACCTTGGATAGCTGCACCGAGTGCCACCACTTCGTCAGGGTTGACACCCTTGGATGGTTGTTTGCCGAAGACCTTAGCCACGAGCTCTTGGATCGCAGGGATACGTGTTGATCCACCCACGAGGATGACTTCATCGATGTCTGATGCCGATAGGCCTGCATCTTTGAGCGCCTGTTGGCAAGGAGGTACACACGCTTGGATGTACTTGTCTGCGAGTTGCTCGAACTTAGCACGAGTAAGGGTCTTGACCAAGTGCTTAGGCATACCGTTGACAGGCATGATGTAAGGGAGATTGATCTCTGTGCTTGTGCTGCTTGAGAGCTCTATCTTTGCCTTTTCGGCAGCTTCCTTGAGACGTTGGAGCGCCATTGGGTCTTGGCGAAGGTCGAGACCTTCGTCGCTCAAAAACTCTTCTGCCAACCAGTCGATGATCACGTGGTCGAAGTCGTCACCACCGAGGTGAGTGTCACCATTGGTAGACTTTACTTCGAAGACTCCGTCACCAAGCTCGAGGATAGAGATATCGAACGTACCACCACCGAGGTCGAAGACTGCGATCTTCATGTCCTTGTTCGCCTTGTCGAGACCGTAAGCAAGGGCAGCGGCCGTAGGCTCATTGACGATACGTTGTACCTTGAGACCTGCGATCTCACCTGCTTCCTTGGTAGCCTGTCTCTGAGCATCAGAGAAGTATGCAGGTACGGTGATGACGGCATCTGTGACCCCCGCTCCGAGGTAGTCTTCTGCGGTCTTCTTCATCTTCTGAAGCACCATCGCAGAGATTTCCTGTGGAGAGTAGAGACGTCCGTCGATGTCCACACGTGGGGTGTCGTTGTCTCCCTGTGCTACTTTGTAAGGTAGGCGGTCTGCTTCGCTTTTGAGCTTGGAGTAACGCTCACCCATAAATCTCTTGATAGAGTATATTGTCTTGACGGGGTTGGTGATGGCCTGACGCTTTGCAGGGTCACCCACCTTGCGTTCGCCACCATCGACAAATGCGATGACAGATGGTGTAGTGCGCTTGCCTTCGCTGTTTGCGATGACGATAGGTTCGTTACCTTCGAGTACAGCGACGCAAGAGTTAGTTGTTCCTAAGTCGATTCCGATTATCTTTCCCATAATATATAGTGTGTATTGTTATTTGATTCGTTTTTCGTTTTTACCTATAATGAGCAATACACGTGCCAAGTAGAGTCATGACACGAGTGGGTGACATCTCGTGCATGGGGTATGACTAAAATGGCGTTCGGAGGACAAATATCTGTCATCACGTCCTGCCATGACAGTTGGGGCGGGTGACAAACCACGCACCGATATGAGTCTCAAGGGGAAATCTGTGTCCGGACTGAGCATGGATTTCGGGCTCAGATCTGAGATCCATAGATGGATACATTTTGCACGGATTTTAAACTGCTATAAGTCAAGCTTTCGGAGGGGATGAAAAAAGGTTGTCTAACTTGATTCATCAAGGTAGGCACGTTAATTCATCAAGGTAGACACTTTGATTTCGAAGGTTATCTATCTTTTGTTCCTTCCTTCCTCCGGATGTCTCCCGAGTCATGACTGCCACTTTGGGCACAGAGGAGTATAACCGATTGTCTCAAATGTTTTTAAGTTATTTGTCTGTCACTGTGGGTCGATTCTCCAAAGTTTAGGAGTCTGAGAACAAAGAATTTTGTACATTTGTGATAACAATCTCATGAACCTTAGACTACCGAATAATGGACAATAAATACTATTGCGTCATACTTGCGGGTGGGATAGGTAGCCGATTTTGGCCATACAGCCGTCGCTCCTACCCTAAACAGTTCCTTGACTTTTTTGGCACAGGAGAGAGTCTCATCCAGATGACTTATAGACGATTTGCCATGGCTTTCGATCCCGAACATATCATCGTCGTCACCAATGCCAAGTATGCGGACCTCGTCCGACAACAACTTCCCGAAATCCCGGAGAATAATATACTCAAAGAACCTTGCTATCGTAACACTGCTGCGGCAATAGCTTATGCGACGATGCACATCAAGGCCGAAAAGCCTGATGCCGTCGTCGTCTTTGCGCCTTCTGATCACATGGTGCTCAAGGAGGATACTTTCCGTGAGTATGTCAAGATGGCCCTCGATCACGCCGATGAGACTCAGGCCATGGTGACGCTGGGGATACGTCCCACGCACCCTGAGACCGGTTACGGATATATACAGATAGGGGGGGAGACGACCAAAGGTGAGGTGTTTGATTCGCCCAAAGTCGGTGAGTTTTATCCCGTCAAAGCTTTTACAGAAAAGCCTAACAAGCACATGTGTAAGGTGCTTGTAGAGAGTGGGGAATTCTTTTGGAACTCCGGCTTGTTCTTTGCGAGTGTCGGATGTATGATAAAAGCCATAGAGACCCACCTCCCGGAGACTGCCGAGAGACTTTTTTCACATCCTGAACTCTATGGGACACCAAGGGAGCAGCAACATGTCGATGAGGTCTTCCCTTATGCTCAGAACATCTCGTTTGACTATGGAGTGATGGAGAAGACCGACAATGTCCACATGCTCCTCTGTGATATGGGTTGGGCCGATCTCGGTACGTGGAGTGCCATCTATAATATAGTTGCCAAGGATAAAAGTCAGAATACTCCTATAGGCAAGGCAGACTTCATCTTCAATGACAGTACCCAAAATCTGGTGGTGGTGGACAAACCCGGGACTCTCGTGCTCCTCCAAGGTATCAGTGATACCATAGTGGTACAGCAGGGTAATGTCCTCATGATCTGTCGAAAAGGAGAGGAGCATAAGCTCAAGCAAGGACTTGTCGAGGCGGCATCCATCGATGAGGGTTATGTAGAGTAATAGTGCTCTGCATGCTTGTGCCGTCATGAAAGAGGCGACTGAAAGGGGCTCTCTCCGCATGCGGGAGATGAGCGAACATGACAGACCGCAGGAAAAGCTGATCAAGTATGGTCCCAAAGCTCTGTCGGATACAGAGCTTGTGGCTCTGATATTGCGTACCGGAACCAAGACTATGAATGTCTTGGAGATGTCTCAGCAACTGCTCAGGCAACATCGGGACAGCCTTTATGCCTTGTATCAGAGTCTTTCGGCTCAGATGGACTCCGAGGTCAAGGGGATCGGTACGACGAAGACCGTCATGCTCATGGCTGCTCTGGAGATGGGCGTGCGTCTCGGGCGAGAGATGAGACTCAATGGTAGTGAAAGGATACAGGTCGATCGCTCTCAGAGGGTGTACGACTATGTGTACAGTCACTTTTTTGGCTTGGCATCTGAGGAGTTGTGGGTATTGACTGTCAATGCAGGTGGTTTCATTACTTCTACCAAATGTATTTCCAAGGGTGGGGTGGCAGAGACTGTAGCAGACCCCAAACTGATCCTGAGGTATGCTGTCCAAAGGGCTGCACCGGCCATCATCCTCGTACATAATCATCCCGGTGGGACACTCAAGCCAAGTCATGAGGATGATCTCTTGACGGAGCGGATAGCCAAAGCTTGTGATTTGATAGACATCAAGTTGCTTGATCACATCATCTTTACCGATACGGGGTATTACAGTTATTGCGATAATGGACGTATGCCTTGACATCTTTATTTCTGAATACTAATCAATTTATATACATCCTATGAACAAAACACTTCAACACATCCTTGTGGGAGCAGTCATTGCGGCGGGTATGTCTTTGCCGACTATGGCGCAAAGTGCAAAGGGCGGAATCTCTCCGGAAATTCTCCAACGTATCGAATCGGCGAATGCTCAGACACCCACGTCTAAGGCTTTGCAGAATGCAATCTCCCAAAATCAGATCAAAAAACTTACTGCCAATAGTGACAACAGGTTTATGTTTGATCGGGAGTTTTCGCACAGAGTGAAGAGCAAAGGTATCACAGATCAAAAATCGAGTGGGCGTTGTTGGCTCTTCACGGGGCTCAATGTCTATCGTGCCAAGGTGATCCAAACCAATGACTTGTCGGACTTTAGATTTTCGCACGTTTATTCGTTCTTTTTCGATCAACTTGAGAAGTGTAACCTCTTCTTGCAGGGCGTTATCGATCATGTGGATAAACCGATGGATGACAAGATGGTGGAGTGGCTCTTCAAACACCCCCTCAATGACGGTGGGCAATACACGGGAGTCTCCGATATCCTCACAAAGTATGGGGTCGTACCTACGGAGGCCATGCCTGAAACATACAATAGTGAGAATACCTCTGAGATGGGACGTATCCTCGGTACCAAGCTGTGCAGAGACGGTCTGCTGATCCGCGAGGCTCATGCCAAGGGTGCCAAGGTCAAGAAGTTGCAAGAGATGAAGGAACAAACTCTTGCTGAGATCTATCGCATCTTGTGCTACTGCCTCGGTACTCCTCCAAAGAAGTTTGAGTACACTCTCCGAAACAGCAAGGGCGAAGTGATCAGCACCAAGGAGTACACGCCAAAGACTTTCTTCGATGAGTTTATAGGGGATGACCTGACAGGCAATTATGTCATGCTGATGAATGACCCTTCTCGTCCATTCGGTAAGCTATACGAGATCGACTACGACAGACATACTTACGATGGTCGCAACTGGACATATGTCAATCTGCCGATAGAGGAGATCAAAGAGATGGCAATAGCTTCGATCAAGGGTAATGACGCTATGTACTTCTCTTGTGACGTAGGTAAGGAGCTTAATCCTGATCATGGTACGCTCGATATGACAAATTACGAGGTCGGACAGCTCTTTGGTATATCTCTCGATATGAGTAAGAAAGATCGTATACGTACTTTTACGAGTGGTTCTACTCACGCAATGACATTGGTGGCTGTGGATCTCGATAAGGATGGAAAGCCCAAGAAGTGGATGGTCGAGAACAGTTGGGGCGATCGTAAGGGCTACCAAGGGCACTTGATCATGACCGACAGATGGTTTGAAGAGTATATGTTCCGTGTCGTGGTGCACAAGAAATATGTCACTGACAAAGTCAAGAATATCTTGAAAACCAAGCCTACACGCTTGCCTGCTTGGGATCCGATGTTTGCGGGTGATGAGTAACAATTCGCACACTTATCACATATTTGTGTATATTTGTAGGAGAATACATAAGAATTTTAACTCAAGAAAATACAAAAAGTTATGGCATACGGATTATTGAAAGGTAAGAGAGGTATCATCTTTGGGGCTCTCAATGAGCAGTCGATAGCTTGGAAGGTTGCACAAAAGGCAGTACAGGAAGGGGCTACAATCACCCTTACCAACACTCCTCTTGCGCTTCGCATGGGTGAACTTGATGCGCTTGCCAAGGAAACGGGGGCAGAGGTCATCCCGGCGGATGCAACGTCTATCGAGGATCTTGAAAATGTCTTCCGTCGCAGTATGGAAGTCCTCGGTGGTCCTATAGACTTCGTGCTTCACTCTATCGGTATGAGTCCCAATGTGCGTAAGAAAAGGAGTTACGACGACCTTGACTACGGCATGCTCGATAAGACTCTTGATATTTCTGCAATCTCCCTTCATAAGCTCCTCCAAACAGCTAAGAAGTTGGATGCTTTGGCAGAAGGAGCTTCTGTCGTAGCTCTCACATACATCGCAGCTCAGCGTACATTCTGCGGCTATAATGACATGGCAGATGCCAAGAGTCTCCTCGAGTCTATCACACGTAGCTTCGGACTCATCTATGGTCGTGAGAAGGGTGTACGTATCAATACCATCTCTCAGTCTCCTACAGTGACCACTGCCGGTAGCGGTGTCGATGGTATGTCCAATCTCCTACATTTTGCAGAAAAGATCGCTCCTCTCGGCAACGCAGATGCAGAAGAGTGTGCAGACTACTGTGTGGTGATGTTCTCGGATCTCACTCGTAAGGTGACGATGCAGAATCTCTTCCACGATGGTGGATTCTCTACCACAGGTATGAGCGTGGATGCTATGGAACAGTACCTCAAGGGAGGTCTTGATGAACTTAAGAAGTAAGCCACTTTAGGATAAAAATCAGCAGAGTAGGGGATGATGAACCGGATGTTCATCATCCCTTCTTTTTTGTCTTGATTAGCCATATGAGGCAGTGTTTTTCTCCTCCATGGGAAGAATTGAAAAGGTTATCTGAAAATTCAAGATGGAACTATCTTATTAAGCAACAAGGTGTTACCAATAAGAGGG